>JALQXY010000155.1 GCA_023262945.1 Rickettsiales bacterium
GTTAGGGTCATATGTTATGTAAGTAATACCAATTCCCACCTAAAAAACATATATAAAAACTAAACAATCTGACTTTATCTTTTTGGCTAAAAATTGCAAAAAGCCTTAAGCCCTATATGCATAGGACTTGCATTTTTTACAATTTTTATCTCAAAAAATATTTTGTCATATTGTTTATTTTTAGATGGGAATTGGTATAAGTTGCAAATTACTTGAAAGCTAAAGCTTTCTGCGTCACTTGTGTAGTTATTTTAATTTTTTAAATTCACCTAATATCTTGATATGCTAAAATTTAAAAAATAATTGCCGATTTAATGGATTAATCGATTAATAATCAATTAATCTGATCAAATCTCACCCAGAAATTCCTCAAAATTGGCTGATTAGCAGGGGATTTATAAGTTTATCTTTTAAAAAAAGACCAGTGCAAATTATTCAATTGAAAACTGAATTTGTCAGAACTACTGAGAGTAGGAATTAATATTATGAAAATTTTTAATATTTTGAACAAGATGTTTATATTTTAAAGGGCTTTTAGTTTTTTCCATTATCCAATCATAAATATCACCATCTCTTTCATCTAAAAATTCAGCATAAAGATTAAGATCATCTACTTTGTCAAGATTAGCTTTAGCAAAGTTACCAACTAAGAAATCAGTTTCTTTGCAACCACGATAATTTGAGCGATATAATAGTTTTTTAATTAAAATATCCTTGTCCATTTTGTTTTATTTGTTGATTTAAGAGTTTTTTTATTGAATCAATTATTTGTTGCGATTTATCAGCTGTATAAGGTTTTGTTGGAGCATTTCCCCATATCGGTTTGGGATATGAAACATCATTTTCTTGACGTCCGATAATATGAATATGAAGTTGCTTTACAACATTGCCTAAAGCAGCTATATTTAACTTGTGATAAGTAAAATCATTTTTTATAATATGACTTATTAAATTTATTTCTTTAAGTAAAATTTGTTGTTCACTAAATGCAAGATCTATGATTTCAGTAACATTGTTTTTTCTTGGTACCAAAATAAGCCAAAGATAATTACTGTCATTCATTAATAATAGTTGCGATAAATGAAGATTATCTATAAAAAAACAGTCATTAGCAAGCTTTTTATCTAGTTTAAATTTATTCATAAATGCTAAAATTACTTACCATTAACAATGTTGTATTAATAAAAAAGGCCGAAATTAACTTCAATAAAGGTCTTTGCATTTTAAGTGGTGAAACTGGTTCTGGTAAATCCATTTTACTTGATGCTTTGGGATTAGCAATTGGTTTTCGCTCTAATTCTCGTTTAATTGGAGAAAATAATGATTTTGCGCAAGTTGTAGCAGAGTTTGACATTTCTAATAATGATACTTGTCGTAATTTTTTAAAAGAAAATGACTTATTTAATGATAATAATTCTTTAATTATTAGAAGAGTAATTAAGGAAAACTCATCTTCTAAAGCTTATGTTAATGATATTTTAGTTGGTATTAATATTTTAGCAAGAATTGGTGAATTTTTAATAGAAATTCACGGTCAAAATGATCAAAGGGGATTGCTTAATCCAGCCTGTCATTTGCAAATTCTTGATAATTTTGCTAAAAATAAACAAAAACTACAAAAAATATCTTCAATATATCAGAAATTCAAAGAGGTTGATGAAAAAATTAATGATATTAAAAAAAGAGAAGATTTTCTTAAAAGAGAGCAAGATTATTTAGAGCATGTTATTACTGAGCTAGAAAAGGTAAATGTATTAATTGGTGAGGAAGAAGAGTTAAAAAATAAAAAAGATCAATTAGTTGCTAAAGAAAAGATTTTAAAATTCTTTAATGAAATAAAATCAAACTTACTAGAAGCCAATTCTCAGCTTATAACTGGGCAAAGATATTTTTTACGCAATCAAAATATTATAGATCAATACATATCAAATAGCAAAGATGATATGGAAAATTTGAATAATGTTATTGATAAACAAATTACCGAACTTGATCTAGAGATATCAAAAATTGATGATCAAATATATCAAATTTCAGGCAATAATGATAATTTGGAAGAAATTGAGGAAAGATTGTTTTTAATTAGGTCATTGGCGCGCAAACATAATATCTCTTGCGATGAATTATCAAAATTTAATGAAGATCTTAATTCCAAATTGCAGTTAATTACAAATGATCAATTATCGATTAATGACTTAAATCAGCAAAGAAAACAGTTGATAGTAGAATATAAGATTTGTGCTCAAGAGTTAAGTAAGTCAAGAAAGGAGGCGGCGCATATTTTAAGTTCTAAAGTTGAAAATGAATTACAATTTCTTAAAATGGCCAATGTTAAATTTATGGTTAATGTTGATTATTCAGAATCTGATAATATAGGGGTTAAGGGTATGGATAAAGTTGATTTTAAAGCCTCGATCAATAATAGAGATTTTGATAATATTGCTAAAATTGCTTCTGGCGGCGAGTTATCTCGTTTTATGTTAGCTTTAAAAGTTGCTATAAGTAATGAAGATTTTTCACAAACTATGATATTTGATGAAATTGATACTGGTATCGGTGGTGCAGTAGCTGATGCAGTAGGTGTACGTCTTAAATTGCTGTCAAAAAATCGTCAAATTTTGGTGGTTACTCATCAGCCGCAAATCGCAGCTAAATCTGATATGCATTTACAAATTTCTAAAGTTGCCAATGATGATAAGGTAAATACTATAATTACCAATCTTGATCAACAACAAAAACAGCAAGAGATAGCAAGAATGCTGTCTGGTGAAAATATAAGCCAAGAAGCCTTAAATGCAGCAGAGAGTTTAATTAAAGAGACTTATTAATTTTGTTCTTACGCTTAATGAAAAGTGAAACAATAGATAAAATATTTGAAGTTTGGCGCGAGCAAAATCCCCAGCCAAGAACTGAACTAGAATTTACTAATTATTATACATTGTTAGTGGCGGTTGTTCTTTCGGCGCAAAGTACTGATATAGCAGTAAATAAGGCTACTAAAGAATTATTTAAAATTGCCGATACGCCGCAAAAGATGCTAGATTTGGGTGAGCATAATTTAAAGAAATACATCAGCACCATTGGTCTTTATAATGCCAAAGCCAAAAATATTATTAAGTTATCAAGGCAATTAATTAATGAGCATCAATCGCAAATTCCACAAAATTTTATTGATTTACAGAATCTTCCGGGAGTAGGGCGTAAAACTGCTAATGTTGTTTTAAATTGTGCCTTTGGTTATCCTACAATTGCTGTTGATACTCATGTTTTTCGTGTGTCCAATAGAATTGGTTTTGTTAAAGAAAAAACTCCAGAAAAAACTGAAATTGCTTTATTAAAAAAAATCCCTAAAAAATGGCAAAATCATGCACATCATTGGTTGATTTTGCATGGAAGGTATGTTTGTATTGCTAGAAAGCCAAAATGCAATATTTGCTTAATATCTAAATATTGTAAGGAGTATGCTAAAAATAAAAAACACTAACATGAATTTTGAAAATTTAAGAAGTTGTAAAAAAATACATTTTATTGGTATCGGTGGTATTGGAATGAGTGCTTTAGCTTTTATTTTAAAAGAATGGGGAATTGAGGTTCAGGGTTCTGACTTAAATGAGAGCTACATATCATCTAGGTTAAAAAATGCTGAAATTAATTATTTTTTAGGTCATAATAGTTCTAATATTTCAGATAATATTGATCTAATTATCAAAACTTCGATCATAAAAGATGATAATCCAGAAATTATAGCAGCAAAGAAAAAGAATATTAAAATAATTACCAGAGCTGAATTGTTGGCAATTATTATGTCATCTTACAAATCTATAACTATAGCTGGTACTCATGGTAAAACTAGCACCACGGCTATTACTGCTTTAGTTTTAGAAGCCGGAAAATTAGATCCAACAGTTGTTAATGGCGGTATAATTCATTATTACGGCAGTAATTCAAAAATCGGCAACGGAAAATATATTGTTGCGGAATCTGATGAATCTGATGGTAGTTTTGTGAATTTACCAAGTTATATTGGTGTGGTTACTAATATTGAACCAGAGCATCTAGATTGTAAAATATATGATGGTGATTTCTCTAAACAAAGGCAATTATTTTTACAATATATCAAACAAATACCAAAAAATGGTCTATGCGCATTATGTATCGATGATCCAGAGGTTTACAATATTTATCATGAATTAAAAGATGATTATCCGCAGATAGTTAGTTATTCAATTAAAGATGATGCAAATATTAAAGCTTATAATATTGTTGCTAGTTATGATGGCTTGGTGTTTGATGTTATTTTTAAAGATGGACGCAAGATAGAAAATATTAAAATGTCAGTTTATGGTAAGCACAATGTCAGTAACTCTTTGGTAGCAATCGCTATTGCTGATTTTTTAAATATCGAAGAAAATCAAATTAAATCAGGTCTGGCTAATTATAATGGGGTTAAAAGAAGATTTACTAAAGTTGGTAATTTTCATGGTGCATCGGTAATTGATGATTATGCTCATCATCCAACAGAAATAAAAGTTACTATTGATGCCGCTCTTAACTTACTTGGTGATAAAGGAAGATTAATATGCATCTTCCAGCCTCACAAATATACTAGATTAAGAGATTGTTTTAATGATTTTTGCAATTCTTTTAATAGGGCTGATAAAGTAGTAATTTCTAAAATATTTTCTGCTGGCCAAGATAGAATAGCCGGCTTTAATCAAGACTCTTTAATTGATGGTATAATTAAATCAGGTCAGAAAAATGTTGTAAAGTTAGAAAATGAAAAAGATTTGCCAGGTATTTTAAAATCAATCACTAAGAAAGGTGATATATTATTATTCATGGGGGCTGGTAACATAACTAACTGGGCCTATAATTTGATAGAGAGCTAATGGTTAAACAAATAACAGATATAATATTAAAAGAATTAGAAAATCCTGAAGAAATGTTGATGGGTTTGCCATTGATAAATCAACTTTATCCAAAGTTAACTGAGGTAAAATATAAAAAATATTTGCAACAAATGATTAAACAAGGTTACAAAATGCTTGTAGTTTATCATAAGAATCGACTAGTTGCTGTATGCGGATATTATGTTTCTTGCATGTTTTATTGTGGTAGTTATTTACAATTTTGTAATTTAGTGGTTGATGAGAGTTTTCGTGGTCTCTCTATTGGTACAAAAATAATTTCTTATCTTGAAGAAAAAGCAAAAGAATTAGATTGTGATAAAATAGTCCTTGATTCTTATACTCAAAATAAAAGATCTCATTCTCTTTATTATGAGAAAGGTTTTTATGTTAGAGGATTTCATTTTATGAAGGATTTAAAAGATTTTTAAAAAAAATAACTTTATATAGAAAAATGGTTAAAATAGCAAGCTTTAATGTTAATTCAATAAATGCTAGGTTACCAAATCTTTTATCATGGCTAAAAAGTTCAAATCCCGATATTGTCTTGCTGCAAGAAATAAAATGCATAGAAGAAAAATTTCCCTTTGATGAATTACTTGATGCTGGATATAATTCTGTTGTTTATGGACAAAAAAGCTATAATGGTGTAGCGATTTTATCAAAATTTCGTATTGAAGATGTAATTAAAGGTTTGCCAAATTATAAAGATGAGCAATCTCGCTATATTGAAGCATTAATTATAACAGGTGATCAAGTAATTAGAGTAGCATCTATCTATGTGCCAAATGGTGGTGGAGAGTTAGGAAGTGATGAAAAATTAGAAGATAGTGCTAAATTTAAATATAAAATGGAATTTATGCAAAATCTAGAATTACATTTATCTAGCTTGATTCAAGAGGATGAGTTACAGATTTTTGCTGGAGATTTTAATGTTGCAGTGGAGTCCATAGATTGTTATGACAGTAAAAACGCAGCTGGCAAGATATTATTTCATGATTTAGAACGAAAAAAGATGCGTGAAATTATGAATTTGGGATATATTGATTCTTTTCGTAATTTTAATGAAAAAACTCAAGCTTTTTCTTGGTGGGATTATCGTGGTAATGCGTGGCAATATAATAAAGGTTTTCGTATAGATTATCTTTTACTATCGCCAAAAGCTACCGATATATTAAATAGCGCTAATATAGAGGCTGATTCAGTGCGTGATCAGCAAAAAGCATCAGATCATTGTCCGGTATGTGTTATGCTCACTATTAGCTAGTCATATTGTTCATTTTTAGATGGGAATTGGCATAAATCAACTTTCTATTAACGGATTTGGATTAAAATTGGTTGATTTGCGGAGGGGGGCTCGATTTTTTGTAAAATTTTATAATATTTGGCAAATTCTTTTAATTACTTGATTAGTTAAAATTCTATATTCTTCATTAATAGAAATTGAATTATTGTCGTAATTGATAATATTATTGATTAATAAGTAATTAATTTTTTCTTTATCAAAAATAGATTTTATACTATCAAAATTATGTTTTTGTAAAATATTATTTGTTAATCCTTTTTTTGTTCTAAGTGAGGTTAATATTAACTCTTGCAAAAGTTCTTTTTTATTAAGATTTGTCTGTTTTTGTAATCCTACTCCATTCTCTTTGACTTCTTTCAGCCAAGCTTGCGGCTGGTATTTCATAATTAAAGATTGTCTTTCTTCTTTATTTTTAAAGTAAACTCTCGAATGAGCCCCGGCACCAATGCCGATATAATCATCACCTTGCCAATAAGATAAATTATGCAGACATTCTGAGTTTGGTTTGGCATAATTTGATATTTCGTAATTATCATAACCGTGTTCTAGCATTAACTGATTGGTTTTGTGATAAAAAGCAGCCGATTCATCATCATTAGGTAGAGTAAATTTTTGTTCTTTGAAATCTTTAAAAAAAGGCGTGCCTTTTTCTATAGTTAATTGATAAAGCGAAAGATGAGGACTCTGAAAATTTAGAGCATCTTGTAATTCTTTTAACCAGTCATTTATTTTTTGTTTTGGTCTTGTATAAATCAAATCAAAAGAAAAATTATCATAAATTTGACTTGTGATTTTAATAGATTCTATAGCTTCTCTTGAATTATGATTTCGTCCAAGAAATTGTAAATCTTTATCATTTAAGGCCTGAATTCCTAAGGATAAACGATTTACTCCTATTTTTCTAAAATTCTCAATTTTTTTTGTTTCGAAAGATGTAGGATTGACCTCCATTGATATTTCGCAAGATTTATCAACTAGCCATAAGGATTTAATTTTATCCAAAATCCTTTGTAGCATATTTGATGGCATTAAGGACGGAGTTCCGCCACCAAAAAATATTGAATTAACTTTGCAGGGTGATATATTTTTTGCAAAAAAATCTAATTCTTTTTCGTAAGAAATGATATATTCTTCATAATCAATTTTTTTGGCAATATGTGAATTGAAATCACAATAAGGACATTTTGATTTGCAGAAGGGATAATGAATATAGATGGATAAATTTTTTAACAATTTTGTTGATTTTATTTTTGATATAAATGATAATGATTATCATTTGCTTTTATTATCTTTTATAATTAATGATAAAAGCACATTTTTGATTAATTTTCAAAAGATTAGTTTTGATAAAAATATTAATGTTGTAAATATATAAAATAAAATATGTCTCCATTGTCAATTGTAGTTTTCCGAGAAGTTCTAGAAATGTCAATAATTCTTGGTATATTAAGTGCTGTAACTCGAGATCTTAAGGGCAGCTTTAAATGGATTGCGGCTGGTGTTATTATTGGTCTAAAAGGTTCGATAGCTTTAGCCTTTTTTATGAAATCAATCTCAAATAACTTTGATGGTCATGGTCAGGAGTTATTTAATGCTTTAATATTATTTACAGCTTCAATAATGATTGGTTGGACAGTTATCTGGATGCAAAAGCACGCAAAAAATATCTCTACAGAATTAAAAGAAGTAAGTCTTTTAATTAATGAAGGTAGAAAGCCTTTATATATTTTAGCATTTATAACATTTTTTACCATAATTCGTGAAGGAGCTGAAATTGTTTTATTTAGTTATAGTTATTTTATTAATGGTTCGTCAGTTGTAGCAATTTTTAGCAGTTTAGCAATTGGCTCTCTTTTGGGTATTTTAGTTGGATTATTTATGTATTTTGGCATGTTAAAAGCTTTTGGTAAATACTTCTTTAAGATTAGTAGTTATGTTCTAATTTTCTTATCGTCGGCAATTATGATGAAGTCAGTTGGTTACTTTGTCAAAAGTGGTATATTACCTACTTTAGGTAGTCCAATATTCGATTCTTCAGCAATATTACCTAAAAATAGTTTTCTTGGTCAGATACTTCATGTAACTTTAGGATATATTGATAGGCCTTATGGAGTACAAGTTTCTGCTTATATTGCTGTATTTATTTTACTTCTCTATCTTTTTAAAACATCAAATGGCAAAACTCTGCTAAAAATACTTAATGCTAAATCTAATTAATATTAAAAAGCAGCTAATACCAATTCCCAACTAAAAAACATATAAAAACTAAACAATCTGACTTTATCTTTTTGACTAAAAATATTTTGTCATATTGTTCATTTTTAGATAGGAATTGCTATAATTTCATAATTCAAATCTTGTATTGTGAAATATTTTTGTTTTTAAATTAAAAAATAAAAACAATTGGTATAAAACTAAGTTTGATCACATATTCAAAATAAAGGTTATTTAGAAATTAAGAGACCTTTAACAAATTCAATTGCCACACACTTATCATAACTTCATTTTTTGATTTTAAGTCAAAGGTCTTATATTGAAATTATCTTTAAAATTATCAAAGGTTGATTAGATTTCAAATTCACCTTTTTTACTTAATATTTAATCAAAAAAATGATTAATGATCAATTCTTTTATTAAATTGGTGCAGAAAAGTATTAGGTATTATTAAACCCAAATCCATCAACAAAAGATTTATTTATACCAATTCTCATCTAAAAATAAACAATATGACAAAATATTTTTGAGATAAAAATTGTAAAAAATGCAAGTCCTATACCTATAGGACTTAAGGCTTTTTGCAATTTTTAGCAAAAAAGATAAAGTCAGATTGTTTAGTTTTTATATATGTT
>JALQXY010000068.1 GCA_023262945.1 Rickettsiales bacterium
ATTAAACAATCTGACTTTATCTTTTTGGCTAAAAATTGCAAAAAGCCTTAAGCCCTATTGGTATAGGACTTGCATTTTTTACAATTTTTATCTCAAAAAATATTTTGTCATATTGTTTATTTTTAGATGGGAATTGGTATAATTTATAAACGAGTTAATATCATTTATTTTCATAAATTTTTTAATAAGAAATTATATTATGACAATATTTAATCGCAAACAGCTACAAAAAAATCAAATAAAAGCCAGCAAAGATTTTGATAAATATTGTTTTTTGCATCAAGAAGTGGTGCATCGTATGCTAGATAATATTGCTATTTTTAAAAATGGCAGTTGGTCAAAAGTTCTTGATTTAGCCATCATAAATGATAACTTATCAAAGAAAATAATAGCAGATAAAATTATCAGAACTGCCATTTTTGATAATTATAAAGCTGATTTAATTTGTGATGATGAAAATCTTCCTTTTAAAGATAATAGTTTTGATTTGATTTTTAGTAATTTATCTTTGCAATTTATCAATCAAGTTCCGCAATTTTTATTAAATATAAAAAATATTTTACAAAAAAATGGTGTTTTTATAGCTTCTTTTTTTGGTGAAGAAAATTTAAAAGAATTAAATTATGCCATGCAAAATAGTGAAAATGAGTTATATAATGGCATCTCTCCTCGTTTGCCACCAACAATAGATGTTAAAACTGCAGCAATGATTTTGCAAAAAGCTGGCTTTAAAAATCCAATTTCTAGTCTAGAAAAAATAGAAATAACTTATAAAGATCCATTATTTTTGTTAAAAGATTTAAAAAATATGGCTTTAGGCAATATTTTAACAAAGAAATCGCAAAGATTTTTTACTAAAAATCTTTTACAAAGATTAATTGAGAATTATCGCAAGCTATATCAAAATGAAGTTGGTGAAATAAAAGCTACTTTTGAAATAATAATAATTTGTGCTCAGAAATATTAAAATATGCAGAAAAAATTATATATTAAAACTTATGGATGTCAGATGAATGTTTATGATTCTGATCGTATGCAAGATTTAATGGTTGCTACTGGTTATCAAATTACAGATTCGCCACAAGATGCTGATATGACAATTATTAACACTTGCCATATTCGTGAAAAGGCTTCAGAAAAGCTATTTTCTGATCTTGGTCGATTGCGTCCTTTTAAAGAAGCTAAAAAAGCCATGGGTCAAGATATGATTATTGCAGTTGCTGGTTGTGTGGCGCAGGCTGAAGGTGAAGAGATTTTTAAAAGATCTAAGATAGTTGATATCATAGTTGGCCCTGAAAGCTATCAAACATTGCCAGATTTAGTTGGTAAAGTTCAAAGAGAAAAAATAAAACAAATCAACCTTAATTTTGTACCAGATAATAAATTTGATAATTTGGTTGCAAATGATAAAGGTGTTGGTTTTAGCTCTTTTGTTACTGTGCAAGAAGGTTGTGATAAATTCTGCGCTTTTTGTGTAGTGCCTTATACTCGTGGAGCTGAATATTCAAGACCAGTATCAGAAATAATAGATGAAGTAAAAAGAGTTGTTGAGAAAGGGGCGATTGAAATTTATTTACTTGGCCAAAATGTTAATGCTTATCATGGTCTTGATAAAAATGGCAATAATTGCTCTTTGGCTGATTTAATTGCTAAAATTGCCGAAATAAAACAAGTAAAACGTATTCGCTATACCACATCTCATCCCAATGACATGTCGGATGACTTAATTAAAGCTCACGGTCAAATTGATAAATTAATGCCATTCTTGCATTTGCCAATTCAATCTGGTTCAAATAACATATTAAAAGCCATGAATCGCAAGCATACTCGCCAAGATTATTTTAAAATAATTGATAAATTGCGTCATCATTGTCCTGATATTGGCTTATCTTCTGATTTTATTGTTGGATTTCCAGGAGAAAGTGAGCAAGATTTTCTAGATACATTGGATTTGGTAAAAAAGATAGGTTTTGCTCAATGTTATTCTTTTAAATATTCTCCAAGGCCAGGAACTCCAGCCAGTGATAAAGTTATTCAAATATCTGAAGATATAAAAAATGAAAGATTGTTACAATTGCAATCTTTATTAACTAAGCAGCAAATTAATTTTAACAAAAAGTTTGAAGATCAAATAATACCAGTTTTATTTGAAAAAGAAGCGCCAAAATCAAAAAGTGCAAAAAATGATTGTCAAAATCAGCAAATTTTGGGCAAATCTCCAGCTTTACAATCGGTAGTTGTTGAAATAGATGCTAAAAATGACATAAAAAGTTATTTTGGCAAAATTTACCAGGTCAAAATAATCAAATCACGACCTAGTAGTTTGATTGGTGAATTGATTGTTTAGATTACTACCAATCACTACTGCGAGAACTTTGTTGGGTGGGGGTGGCAACTAATTCTGCTGAAAGACTTCGAGTAGAAGTGGAGGTTGATTTGGAGCGTCCTTCTGGTGTAGTTTTAGGTTGGAAGTGCCCTCTAGTAATAGACGCTTGCGCTGCAATAGCTTTAGGATTACTTAAGTAAAATCTATTTATTTCTTGAAAAATCTTATTTGGTAGCACTGCTGGCACTGCTGGCACTGGCACTTCTGGCGCTGGCACTTCTGGCACTGGCACTTCTGGCACTTCTTTTTCTGCTGCTGCTTCTGCTAGCGCTGCTGCTTTTTCTGCTGCTGCTTTTTCTGCTGCTTCTTTTTGCCGTTGTGACATTTTTTCTTGTAGCTCTGCATCAAAAATCTCTCCTCCAAGAGTATTTTTATATTTTTCTCTAAATTTTGATTCTGGGTTATTTAATTCTTCAATTGCTGTTTCTATTTTAGATAGTTTAGTTTTCTTTATTTGTTCTTCATCTTTGCGGGATGGTGCTCCACTGCTATAGTGTGTTTTATAAGTTTTTTTTTCCATATCATATATATTTTTTAATTGTTTTAATGTTTTTTCTATAATTTTTTTTTGATCTTCACCAGGTTGCATACGTGTAAGTTTTCCCGCATATATTGTTATTACTTTTTCTTGTCCTTCATAAAGGTAGGTATATTTTTTACCTTGATTAAATGTATTTATTATTGTATTAAACTCTTCTATTAAATTTTTTATCGGATCTTTCTGCGTTTCTTGGGAGGGGGTGCCATATATACTACATACAGCAGTAGGTTGTATTGACATCACTACTGCTTTTTGCTT
>JALQXY010000122.1 GCA_023262945.1 Rickettsiales bacterium
TAGATTTGAAGAATCTGAAATAAAGCAGTTTAAATTTTAACCCAATCTATTTTAAAGATGAACTTCGGTATTTATACCAATTCCCACCTAAAAAAACATATGAAAAATAAACAATCTGACTTTATCTTTTTGGCTAAAAATTGCAAAAAGCCTTAAGCTCTATAGGTATAGGACTTGCATTTTTTACAATTTTTATCTTAAAAAATATTTTGTCATATCGTTCATTTTTAGATGGGAATTGGTATTATAAAGCTTAAGAGAGATTTAATATTAATTTTTTGTGTTATTCTCAGGGGTAGCTTTTAGAGCTTTGTTTTTTCTATTGTAAAGCTCGGCAAAATCTATTGGATTAATCATTAAAGGTGTTAATCCAGCATCAGATGTTAAATTGCTTATAATTCTTCTTAAATAAGGAAAAAGAAGGCTAGGGCAGTATATTAGCAATATTTGCTCAAGCATATCATCTTTAATTCCTTCTAAGGTAAAAATGCCGCCATATATTATTTCGAGATCAAATAATACGGAGTTCTGAATTTTAGCGTTAGTGATAAATTTTAGAGTTATTTCGTAACTATTATTATCATTAATTTTTCTTGCGTCAAGATCAACTGAAACTTCAACATCAGGTTTGCCTTTGAGATTTAGAAAGATTGAAGGAGCTTCTGGCACCTCAAAAGATAAGGTTTTAATATATTGAGAAATAATTTTAACATTTTGCATTATTTAAAATATTTAGAATTTATATTAATAACTTTTTTAGAAGAAGAGTCCATGATAAGTGAGTTAATAGTGGTATATTTGTGTGATTTTTTAATGCCATTAAGCATATAACCGTCAGTCACGCCGCTACAAGCAAATAATACATCACCTTTTGCCATATCATTAATAGTGTATTTTTTATTTAAATCTGTAATACCCATTTTGCCTGCGCGAGCAATTTGTTTTTCATTATTATTAAATATTAGACGACCCATCATCTGACCATTTATAGTCTTAAGAGCTGCAGCTGCTAAAACTCCTTCAGGGGCGCCACCTATGCCCATATAAATATCAATATTGCTTTCTGGGTTGCTACAAGCAATAACTCCAGCAACATCGCCATCACCAATAAGTCTAATTTTTGCTCCCGCTTCACGAGTTTTAGCGATCAATTCTTTGTGCCTTGGTCTATCTAAGATCATCGCAGTTAAATCAGAAATTTGACATTTCTTGGCTTGGGCTAGATTTTTTAGATTTTGTAATGTACTATTATCAAGGTCAATAATATCTTGCCCTAAATCGCCACCAATAGCAATTTTGTCCATATAAACATCAGGAGCATTAAGAAAACAGCCTTTGTTAGCAAATGCAATAACTGCTAGAGAAGATTCTCCAGCATTGGCACAAATTGTAGTACCCTCCAAAGGATCAAGGGCTATATCAATTTCTAAGCCACCTTGGCCAACTTCTTCTCCGATGTACAGCATTGGCGCCTCATCCCTTTCTCCTTCTCCAATTACAACAGTACCTGATATAAAGGCTTCGTTCAAAGATTGACGCATTGCTTTAACCGCTGCCGCATCTGCGGCGTTGTTATCGCCTTTACCAATCCAATCATAACAGGCAATTGCTGCTTTTTCGCATGTTTGCAAAATGTCGCTAGAAAGATTAGAAATTTTGTTTCTCACTATTTTTTCATTAAATTGATATTGAGTTAATTTTTGCATAAAATTTTTGGAAAAAAATAATTAAATAGATATAAATTAAAATAAAAATCTTTTTCTAATGAAAAAGCTTAAGGCTTTTATTTATAAATATTAATATTATAATACAAATTCCCACCTAAAAAAACATATATAAAAACTAAACAATCTGACTTTATCTTTTTGGCTAAAAATTGCAAAAAGCCTTAAGTCCTATAGGTATAGGACTTGCATTTTTTACAATTTTTATCTTAAAAA
>JALQXY010000020.1 GCA_023262945.1 Rickettsiales bacterium
TAGACCCAAAAATTGGTGGACCATATCGGGGTCGAACCGATCACCTCCTGAATGCAAATCAGGCGCTCTGCCAAATGAGCTAATGGCCCGTAATTAAAAGAACAAAGACTATTATGGAACTTTAACCTAAAAGGTCAAGATAAAAATTGTAAAAAATGCAAGTCCTATAGGTATAGGGCTTAAGGCTTTTTGCAATTTTTAGCCAAAAAGATAAGGTCAGATTGTTTAGCTTTTATATGTTTTTTAGGTGGGAATTGGTATAATATCTAATTATCAAAAAGTGAGTTTGCGCTACTATACCTCTGCTTTGCACCTCTGCTTTTTTTTCATCAACCCCATTTAAATCAATAAATCCATCTCTTTAAGAAACCTTTGTATAATTCCAAGTTTGGAGTAATTTTCGAGATAGATTTTATTAGATTAATGATATATCAAATCGGCAATAGAATATCCTCTAGCGAGCCTTGCAGATTTTGTCCTTGCCTCTGTTTTTCATCTAAAACCTCCTCTTCATCTAAATTTGGCATTTTGGCAAAGTTAGGTGGTATGATTAAAGGATTATCTGGCTTTTTTGCACAAGAAAGAGTTGCAAATATAATTATCATTATAGAAATAATATATATATTAAATGCTTTTTGCAGTAGATTCTTCATTTTTTTTTACTAAAAATTCATTAATAAGCAATATCATTACCCCGATAAAGATAAAACTATCAGCAAAATTAAAGGCTGGCCAATGATATTTATCAATATAAAAGTCAAGAAAATCAAAAACTGCGCCATTTAATATACGATCAATTACATTACCTAAAGCACCGCCGATAACAAAAGAAAAAGCTAATGAATCATAACTATTTTTAATCTTGTAAAGAACATATATTAATATCAAAGCAATAGAGCCTTGCAAAACAGATAGAATTACATGACTATTATCAATTTTATTAAATATACCAAAACTTATACCCTTATTCCATATATAAACTATATCAAAAAAACTAAAAATTTTAATTTTTGGATCATATATTTTCTCTTCAAAAGCTATTTGTCTAAGATAATCAGATATAAGATGTTTGGTTAGTAAATCAATAGCAGCAATTAAAAAGGCAACCAGTAACCAACGAAAAAATAGAGTGTTTTTGTCTTTCAAAATATTAATAGTTAAATTTATTGTAGAGATATAATTTTAAATTAAATTTAAAAATTTATATGAAAATAATTTTTATGGGTACTTCCAATTTTGGCAGCAATTTATTACAAAATCTAATAAAAGATGATAATTTAGAGATTATTGCCGTATATAGCAAAGAGCCAACTATCTCAGGTCGCGGTAACAAAATTATTAAATCTCCAATCCATCAAATTGCCTTAGAAAATAATATAAAAACCATAACTCCCAAAAATTTTAAAACAATTGAATCAATAAAAGAATTCACAGAATTACAAGCTGATCTAGCTATCGTTGTCTCTTATGGTTTAATTTTACCAAAAGAAATTCTAAAAGCACCAAAATATTGCTGCATAAATATCCACCCATCATTGCTACCAAAATGGCGTGGTGCGGCTCCTATGCAACGAACAATAATGAATGGTGACAAAGAAAGCGCTATGTCACTCATACAAATGAATGAAGATTTAGACTCTGGTGATATCATTTATCAAGAAAAAATTCTTTTACAAGAAGAAGAAAATTTTATAACATTATCTCAGAAAATGTCAGATCTAGCTATAAAATTGACTAAAAAAGCAATAAATGATATAAAAAATCAGAAATTAAAAACTATAAAACAAGATCATAAATTAGCTACTTACGCTAAAAAAATTGATAAAAATGAATGCGAAATTAACTGGCAGCAATCCGCCGAGAAGATTTTACAACAAATTCGTGGCCTTAATGGTAATTTAGGAGCCTATTTTATCTACAAAGAAGAAAAATTCAAAATTTTTGACGCTAGAATAATAGAAAATAAAAAAATATCAGAAGCGGGATCTGTAATTGATGAAAACTTTACAATTCAATGTCAAGATTACGGTCTACAACCATTGATAATTCAAAGAAGTGGTAAAAAACCAATGAATATAAAAGATTTTCTACTCGGGTTTAAAATTGCCAAAAACTGACCCGATTTTAACAATATGACAAAATATTTTTTGAGATAAAAATTGTAAAAAATGCAAGTCCTATAGGTATAGGGCTTAAGGCTTTTTGCAATTTTTAGCCAAAAAGATAAAGTCAGATTGTTTAGTTTTTATATATGTTTTTTAGGTGGGAATTGGTATTATCAATTCCCATCTAAAAATGACATAAAATATTAGCACCTTCACCTATC
>JALQXY010000028.1 GCA_023262945.1 Rickettsiales bacterium
TGGCTAAAAATTGCAAAAAGCCCTAAGCCCTATAGGTATAGGATTTTCATTTTTTACAATTTTTATATCAAAAATATTTTGCCATATTGTTCATTTTTAGATGGGAATTGGTATTAGTTGTACAAAAATCTTTAAATTCTATTAAAATTTATTAATACTTGCATAAAATACGTTAATTCTATATTTTGTAAATTAATTTTTATTGCGAAGACAAAAGCTGTTGAATTTTTTTTAAACAAAGTTAACAAAAAAGCTAAGCAAAAACAATCTATTGCAATAAATTCAACGGTCCTTAAAAATGCTTGCAACCGATTTGGATTTTTCGAATTAATTAATTAAGGAATGTCTAAATCATCTTTTTACAAATCATTATTTATTGTTTTTTTTCTAGGATTGTCATCTGGATTGCCGTTATCTCTAATTCTTTCAACATTAAAAGCATTATTGATTGAAAAGGGTTTTAATATTAAAAATGTTGGTTTTTTTGCATTAGTTACTATACCTTACAGTCTTAAAATATTTTTTGCTCCAATAATAGATTCTTATAAAATACCATTTTTAACAAAAGCTATTGGTCATCGCAAATCATGGATAATAACCAGTCAAGTTTTGCTATTACTTACCATTTCTCTCTTAGGAATGTCGGCAATCTATGAAAATTTATTTTTTATAGCGATATTTGCTGTATTAGTTGCTATTAGCTCGGCAAGTCAAGATATTGTTATTGATGGTTATAGAATTGAGCTTTTTAAAGAAGAAGATCAAGGCCCAGCCTCGGCATTTTATATCTACGGCTATCGTATTGGTATTTTGATATCAGGAGCAGGTGCCTTAGCTTTAGCAACAATTGTTGCATGGCATATGGTGTATTTTTTTATGAGCCTTACCATGCTTTGCTTTATTATTATCACTTTTGGAATTGAGGAAACTCGCCAAAAATTTAAAAAAGATTATATCAGTTTTAACGCGTGGTTTAGAAGATATGTTATAGTGCCATTTTTTGATATTTTTAAGCGTCGCAAATATGCATCAATTATTCTAGCCATGATATTCTTTTTTAAATTAGCCGATGCTTTTGCTGGAAATCTGATACTGCCATTTTTGCTTGACATTGGATATACCAAAATTGAAATTGCTACTAGCCTTAAATTGTTTGGTTTTTTTGCTGTTTTGGCGGGGGTTGCAGCAGGAGGTCTTTTAATTAAAAATAGTGGCATTTTTAAAGTATTGTGGGTAGCTCTAACATTACAAATCTTATCAAATGTGGCGTTTTGTTATCTAGCTATTAGCAATAAGAATTTTTATGATCTTTATTTAATAATTTTCTTTGAAAATTTTAGCGGTGGCATAGGCGATGCAACTCTGGTTGCTTATTTAAGTGGATTATGTAATAAAAAATATAGTGCAACTCAATATGCTTTATTAGCTTCTATTGGCTCTTTAGCACGCAGCATTTTATCTTCAACTGCTGGAATTTACGCTCAATCGTTTGGCTGGTTTAACTTTTTTGCATTTTCTGCTACATTAGGCTTGCCAGCAATGTTATGTTTATTTTTATTGACCATATTAAATAAACCAATAAATTTTCGTTGATTAATATAAGATTAATAAATTGATATATTTCACTTAATGCGCTTAAATACAACAAAAGCCAACACTGAAAATATTTCTCGTCGCGAGGTATCTGCAGCGCATTTTATTCCTTATCGTTGTCATTGGAATTCAAACACTTTAATGACCAAAGATGATGAATTGGTTAGGATTATAAAAATTAGAGGATTTGCTTTTGAAACTGCTGATGATGAGGAAGTTGATATGAAAAAGATATCTCGCAATAATCTTTTCAAATCAATGTCTAACGGTGCATTTTCTATGTATTTTCATACAGTTAGAAGAAAAGAAAGAGGGTTTCCTGATGGAGAAATGCCAGATATATTCACAAAAAAAGTTAATAAAGAATGGAAATATCGTCATTCGGATAATAAAAGTTTTATTAATGAACACTATTTAACAATTATCAGGGGCAAGGAAAAATCTAGCATTGCAGCCATCGAGAACGCAATCAAAAACTTGCAACATAAAGCGGATCAAGCTTCTTGGGAATATGATATGCAAGCCGCTTTTGAAGAATTGGAAGAAATGACTGAAAGAATTATAAATGGCTTTAGTAATTATGGTGCCGAGTTATTGAGTCTCGTAGAGACTTCTAGAGGTATATTATCAGAGCCTTTGGAATTTTTATCAAGATTAGTGAATGCTGGATATACTCAGCAAATGCGACCTCCTATAGGACCAATATCTAAATATATACCCATAAGTCGTTTATATTTTGGTAAAAAATCTATCGAAGTACATAATCCAAATAGCGTTAAATATGTTGGTATCGTTTCAATAAAAGAGTATCGACCAACTACTCACGCTGGAATTATAGATGGATTTATGCAATTACCTTTTGAATTGATAATCAGTCAATCTTTTGCATTTATTGATCGAATGATTGCCATTAGCTCAATGCAGCTACAGCAAAGAAGACTTATACAATCTCAAGATGTGGCCACTTCGCAAATTGGTGAAATTGATGAAGCATTGGATTCGGCTATGGGGGGAGTCTTTGCTTTCGGTAATCATCATCTTTCTATATTATGCATAGAAGAAGATCCAAAATCACTAGAAACAGCACTTTCTCAATCTATCGTTGAACTTTCTAATGTTGGAATTACTGGAGTAAGGGAAAAAATAAATCTTGAGCCAGCTTTTTGGGCGCAATTGCCTTGTAATGCTAGCTATATGGCGAGGCGTTGTATTATAAATACCCTTAATTTAGCAAGTTTTGCTTCTTTTCATAACTACCCCTCAGGAAAAAGAAAAAATAATCACTGGGGAGATGCTGTTACTGTTCTGAACACCGTTTCGGGAACGCCTTTCTTTTTTAGTTTTCATGTTCGAGATGTTGGTCATACTATGATTATTGGTCCAACTGGTGCTGGTAAAACGGTTTTATTAAATTTTTTATGCGCCCAGGCTCAAAAATTTATGGGTCGTCTATTCTTTTTTGATAAGGATCATGGTGCTGAGATTTTTGTTAGAGCTATTAGAGGTCGTTATATGGAGCCAAATGTTGCTAGAAAATCAGGATTCAATCCATTTCAGCTAGAAGATACGCCTGCTAACAGATCATTCTTGGTTGATTTTCTTAAGGCTTTAGTTAGCGAAGGAGATAAATTATTGCCAGCTCATGAAATCGATAGAATAAATGAAGCTGTAGAAGGTAATTATAAATTGCCATTTTCACAAAGAAGGCTCAGAAATATTGCTCCTTTTATGGGTCTAGGTGGTCCAGGAACATTATCGGGTCGACTAGAAATGTGGCATAGCAAAGGTTCTCATGCTAAATTATTTGATAATGATAATGATGTTATAGACTTTAGCTCGGCTCGAACTTTTGGCATAGAAATGTCTCATATATTGCAAGATAAGCAAAGCATTGGGCCAGTTTTGTTATATTTGTTTCATCGCATTCAAGAATCTTTGGATGGTTCGCCAACGATGATTGTTCTAGATGAGGCATGGGCATTGATAGATAATCCAGTATTTGCTCCTAAAATTAGAGATTGGCTTAAGGTGCTAAGAAAGCTTAACACTTTTGTTGTTTTTGCTACACAGTCAGTCGAAGATGCTGCAAATAGCTCTATATCAGATACTCTGGTACAGCAAACCGCAACACAAATTTTTCTTCCAAATATCAAGGCAACTCACATTTATCGTGATTTATTTATGCTTTCTGAAAGGGAATTTAGATTGGTAAAATCGACCGATCCTTCAACTAGATTTTTTCTTGTTAAGCAAGACAATGACGGAGGGGTGAGTGTATGAGGGAGAGGGGCTTGCATGAGCCTCGTCGCAAGGAGATAGGCGCCACACCTATTGCACCGCTGGCACAGAGCTCCCACTAGGGTCGCGAGCACGCGCGTGTTGTCAGCCGACGTCCGGGAGGGGATGCGT
>JALQXY010000030.1 GCA_023262945.1 Rickettsiales bacterium
CAATATCAACCAACCTTTATCCGACATTTTGAGTTGATCTCCTAACAAATAAGATATCAAGGGTTTTTTTGTAAAGTAGCCATAAAATAAAATTATGGCAAAAATAATATTAATTATGGTTGGTTTTATTTTAATAAAAAGCTCATCTTGTAAAATAACGGTTAATCCACCAAATATAGCTAAAATTATAGCAGAAAACAAAGCAACTTTGGGTATTTTTTTAGTTAAAATATAACTAACAAACAAAGCCAAAGCAGTGGTAATTAACATAAAAATGGTAGCAGTTATCAATGGATTATCTGCTTTAGATAACTTAAATGTTAAAAAAAATACGATTAATGGCAAATAGTCATATAAAAACTTGGCTAGACTATCATTTGATTTTGTATTTTTTATATGGTTATTGCTATCTTTCATAATATAAGATTATTTGAATTTGAGATTCTTACTTTATCACTCAACATATAGTCATCAGCTTTAATTATTGCATAATCAAGTGGATCAAACATTTGATAATGCCACCACTCATTAGGAATAAAATTAAAACCAGCTTGAGTCATAATATTAAGTAATAAAATACGATTTTTTTGCGCCGCTGTTGATATTGAATTACAACCATGAAAAGATCGTTTAGAAAATTCATCAAAATCAGTTGCCATATCAAGCTCCACGCCGTTCTTATCAGTCAAGGTTAAGTCTATAGCAATTCCACGACAATGAGTTTTAAAGCCATTTTTTGGATCTGAAATAAAATTTGCTACATCATCACGATAAGAAAAGAAATCAAACATATATTGCTGCACAGCAAGAGGTCTATAACAGTCCCATATTTTTAACTTAAGATTGTGATTTTGGGCAATTTTAATTGCTTTTTGCAAATTTGCAGCAGCATTTTTATGTAAATAACAAAATGGCTTACTATAAAGACTATGATTACATAGATTATTTTTTGTAGCATATCTTATATCAAGAAATACATCAAAATCATCAATATTAATTTCAATTAAATCTATCATAAATACTAAAAAGGCTTTATAACAACCAAACTAACTATCAATAGCATTAATATAGTTGGTATTTCATTAATTATACGATAAAACTTTTCACTTTTTTTATTGTTATTAAAAGAAAAATCTTTACGACATTTTGCCAAAAAACCATGAAATGCAGCCAAGGCTAAAACTAAGGTGATTTTTGCATGCAACCATGGCGCAAAACCAATCAATGTTATCAAGTAAAAGCCAGATATAAAAGTTATAATCATTGCTGGATTCATGATAATACGCATCAATTTATATTCCATAATTTTAAACAACTCATCACTTTTAGAATCTTTGACAGCTTGGCAATGATAAACAAAAAGACGTGGCAGATAAAATAAGCCCACCATCCAAGAAATCATTGCAGCTATGTGAACTATTTTTATAATATTATATGAATTCATTTTTACTCTAAAAACTTACTTGATAAATTGATCGTGCTTTTTATTGTGATTATTAAACTCAAATCCGTTATTAATTAAAAAGTCTTTTTAATCGAAAAATTTTATAATAAAGCAAGAAAATGAAATTATTCTCCTGTAATAGCAACAAAAAACTAGCGCAAAATATCGCCGATAAACTAAATACATCTTTAATTGATGCCGAGGTTAAAAAATTTGCTGACCATGAAGTATTTGTTGAAATAAAAGAAAATGTAAGAGGAGAAGATATTTTTGTTATTCAATCTACTTCATATCCAGCTAACGATAATATAATGGAACTTTTGATAGCAATTGACGCTTTGCGTCGTGCTTCTGCTCGCAGAATAACCGCTGTAATACCTTATTTTGGTTATGCCCGTCAAGATCGCAAAGTAGCCCCAAGAACACCTATTTCTGCCAAATTAGTTGCTAACCTAATAACTAGCGCTGGAGCTGATAGAGTTCTCACAATAGATCTTCATGCTGGACAAATTCAAGGCTTCTTCGATATTCCTTTAGATAATTTATACGCAGCTCCGGTTTTTGAAAAAGATATTCAACAAAATTTCTCCGAAAAAAATCTAACTATAATCTCTCCCGATGTTGGCGGATTAGTTAGAGCAAGACGCGTTGCTCAAAAAATAGGCGCTGAATTAGCTATAGTTGACAAAAGAAGACCAAAAGCTGGCGTAAGCGAAGTTATGAATATAATTGGTGAAGTTAAAAATAAAAATTGTATAATTGTTGATGATATGGTAGATTCGGGTGGCACTCTATGCAACGCTGCTCAAGCTTTGATTGATTGCGGCGCCAATTCTGTTTCTGCTTATATAACTCATGGCGTATTATCTGGCAACGCTAACGAAAAAATAGCCAATTCAAAACTAAAAAATCTGGTTATTACTAATTCTATACAACAAAGCGCAGAAACTCTTAACACTAAAAATATTCGCATCATTAATGTTGATGATTTGCTAGGCAAAGCAATATCTAACATTGCTCAAGAAAAATCCGTTTCAATGCTATTTGATTAAAATTATTATGAAAAACAAAGTAAAGAAAGCTTCTAATCATTTTTTAAATCTACTACCATCACTTATCATTGCATTTACCTTGATTACCTTTTCAATAATTACCACCAATATTTTATATAGCAAAAAGCCAGTAATTGTAAGGGGTTACGAAATAAAACTATCTCCCGATGGCAGTCCAATTAAAACCGTTGAAAAAGAGTTAAGTTTGCAAGAATTAATGGAAAATGCCGATATTGACAAAGGCAAAAAAATATTCAAAAAATGCGCCTCTTGTCACAATGTTCAAAAAAATGAAGGGCATAAAGTTGGCCCTAATTTATATGGTATAATAAATCGCAAAAAAGGCTCTAAAAATGACTTTTCTTACTCAACCGCAATGCTTGCATCACAAGGAAATTGGAGTAAAGAAGAAATTAATAAATTCATCGCCAATCCTAAAGAATATCTACCTGGCACTAAAATGTCTTTTGCTGGACTAAAGAAAGCACAGCAAAGAGCTGATATAATCAAATATCTTGAAAATCTTGACAAGTGATAGTAATTTATACCAATTCCTACCTAAAAAGCATATTATTCATTTTTAGATTGGATTTGGTATTATAGCTAATTTTTACAAAAATGAATAAAAAACAAATTCCAAATTTTCTTACTACATTTCGCCTCATTATAATACCTATTTTGGTATTTTCATTTTATATTCCAGGCATGATTGCCAATGTAATTGCGGCTTCTTTATTTGCTATTGCTGCTATAACTGATTATTTTGATGGCTATTTTGCTCGCTCAATGAAAGCTCAATCAAATTTTGGTAAATGTCTTGACCCCATTGCTGACAAATTGCTGGTAATCGTTGCTATTGTAATGTTGATAAGTTTTAGCGGCGGTAGTTTTTGGATTTTAATTCCAGGCCTAATAATAATAAGCCGTGAAGTTTTAGTATCTGGATTACGCGAATTTTTAGCCGAATTTCACGTTAATATACCCGTAAGTAAATTAGCCAAAATAAAAACAGCTGTACAAATGATAGCAATCACTGGTCTACTTCTAGGCGATGATGGCTCTTCTTATACCGTGCATTACCTACTAGGTCATTTGATGGAAGGAGATATTAAATATCTAATTGTAACCTTTACCAACATAACAGCAAAATTTTTATTTATTTTATCAGCCATTTTAACTATAATTACCGGCTATTCATATCTTAAGGCTGGATTAAAAAATATGTAATACCAATTCCCATCTAAAAATAAACAATAAGGCTTTTTGCAATTTTTAGCCAAAAAGATAAAGTCAGATTGTTTAGCTTTTATATATGTTTTTTAGGTGGGAATTGTTATAATATCAATTCCCATCTTTAACTAGTTTATGCACGGGTTAATACTTAAATTTACATAAAATTATGGAAGATATAAATCTA
>JALQXY010000052.1 GCA_023262945.1 Rickettsiales bacterium
TTTAGCTAGAGTAATTGCAGTCTGATCCATAACCCTAAGATCCTGCTTAATGACATCTAAATATTTAAGATTTTGATAACGAATCGCATTTTTATCTTTTTTAGGATCAGCAGAATATACTCCATCAACTTGAGTTCCTTTGAATATGGCATCACAAGACATTTCGATAGCGCGAAGAACCGAAGCTGTATCTGTAGTAAAAAATGGATTACCTGTACCAGCAGTAAAAATAACAATACGACCTTTTTGCAAATGACGCTCTGCTCTTCTTTTTATATAAGGCTCACAAATTGTATTCATAGCTATAGCTGATAACATTCTTGTAGCAATCCCTCTAGTCTCTAGAGCGCTTTGCAAAGCTAAACCATTAATACATGTAGCTAACATTCCCATATAGTCAGCATTTACTCTTTCCATATCCATAGCATTATGAGAAATACCACGAAATATATTGCCACCACCAACCACTATACATATCTCACAGCCCATATCATGAGCCTCTATTATTTGATTGCACAAAATATCTATTGCCTCAGAACTATGAATATTATTTTGGCTACCCATTAAAGCTTCACCAGAAACTTTAAACAATATTCTTTTGAAAGCAATTTGCGAAGACATTATTTAATCAAAAATTAATTTATATATAGATGGTATAAATTATGGAACATTTTACTTTTTTAAAAAATATTGTAAATTTTAGTAAAATTAAATATTGCTAATCTAATAAGGATTTAATAATTAAAATTTATAATTAATTTTTACTCATTGCAGCTACTTCTGCTGCAAAATCATCTTCTTTTTTTTCTATTCCATCACCCAAAACAAATATTTTATAAGAAGATATTTCAACTTTCCCATTTTCTTTAGAAAAATTATCAAGCAAATCCTTTATTTTTAATTTATCATCCATTACAAAAGATTGTTCAAGCAAAACTATTTCTTCGTAGTATTTTCTGATACGACCCTGAATCATTTTTTCAATTATAGATTCCGGTTTACCGCTAGCTCTAGACTGCTCTTTTAAAATTTCTGTTTCTCTTTTAAGAGAATCAGAACTAACATCTGCAATGGTTAAGGCCTCTGGTCTAGCTGCAGCAATATGCATAGATATCTGTTTACCTAAATCTTCAAGCTTATCTTTAGCAGCTTCTGAATCTAAAGCAATAATCACGGCGATTTTGCCAAGATTATCAGAAATTTTACTATGTATATAACTAACAACGACACCTTTATTAGTTGAAATTTGCGCGATTCTTCTAATATTTATATTTTCACCGATAACACTGATTTGCTCTCTAACTTCCTCATCTTTATCAGACTTAAATTTTTCAATATTGTTATCATATTTTAAAGATTCTTTGGATAAAGCAGTAACAAAATCTTGAAATTTTTGATTGCGTGCTACAAAGTCAGTTTCAGAATTTACTTCAATGATTGAAGCTTTATTGCCATCAATATAAACAGCTACAACACCTTCAGATGTAACTCTACCCGTTTTTTTAGATGCTGAAGAAAGACCCTTTTTTCTAAGCCAATCAATTGATTTTTCATAATCATTGTTATTTTCTTTTAAGGCTTTATTGCAATCTGCAATACCACAACCCGTTTCTTCACGCAATTTTTTTAAAAGTGATAAATTAGACATTTTTGATTTATTTTTTATTAATCGAAAACTGTAGATTTAGATCTTAAGTTTATATTATTATTTCTAAATGTTTTTTTAAAAATAAAATATAAAAAGTAAAAATATTACTATTTAAGTGTCAATCTTACCTATAAATCTATTCTCAATAAGAAAGAAAATTATTCTTTTTTATCTTTAGGTTTAGCTGGCGATTTTTTGATCACCTTTTTTTTAGCTTCTACCGCTTTAACAATATCATTAGACTTTGATTTGATTCCTTCTTTTGCAGAAGATTCATCAATCTTGATATCTTTCTTGATAATTTGCTTTTTAGCGCGAGCATTCTTTTTTTCTTTCTCTACGTTATTATTAGATTTAACTTCTAAAGATTTTTTAGTTTCGGGCTTTTTTTGATTTTCATTAGAGGTTTTGGTATTTTGCAAGATCTCTTCATAATCGCCACTTAATTTTGAGATATCAATACCAGATTCTGCCATATTCTCTTTAAAACCTGAAATTGCAGCGTCAGAAATTAAGCGACATATTAATTTAATTGATTTTGTAGAGTCATCATTTCCTGGAATTGGGAAGGTAACATTGTCAGTATTGCAATTAGTATCAATAATAGCCATTACTGGTATATTAAGTTTTGATGCCTCAAGTAGAGCTGTTGATTCTTTGTTGATATCAATTAAAAAAACTAAATCAGGATATCCACCCATATTTTTTATTCCACCTAGAGTTTTTTCTAGCTTTTGCCTTCTTCTTTCAAGATCTAATCTTTCTTTCTTTTTGTAACCGATTTCATTATCTTGAAGCTGATCTTCTATCTTTTTTAGAGTTTTTATTGAACGTGAAACTGTTTTCCAATTGGTAAGCATACCGCCCAACCATCTAAAGTTAACATAATATTGACCACATCTTTTAGCTGCCAAAGCTACTGAATCCATACCTTGCTTTTTGGTTGAAACAAAAAGAATTCTACCATTATTTTTTGCTACCCCTTTAACAACTGATAGGCATTTATTAAGGTGAGCAGATGTTTTATCTAGATCTATAATACTAATATTGTTACGATCCGCATAAATATATTTAGACATTTTAGGGTTGCGCTTCATGGTTTTGTGACCAAAGTGCACACCAGCTTCAAGAAGTTGTCTGATAGTAAATCTAGGTAATGGAAATTGCGAAGTTTTTTCTTTTGTCATTATATCAAGTAAATTTGGTTTTATTAAGGAGCGTTTTTAATCCGTAAGTTAAAAACTCATAGACACCAAAAGAGATTAAACGCCTAAAATTAAGTAGCTGATTTATCAATCAACAAAACTCATAAAATTTAAATTCATCTTTAATATATTTACAAATTTTAATTAAAGATAATAATTTGGCATAAAGGTTAAAAAGTTAATATATATTAGTCAATCTTAATAGATAGTATTAAGATTTTTTTA
This sequence comes from Rickettsiales bacterium, assembly GCA_023262945.1. Lineage (GTDB taxonomy): Bacteria > Pseudomonadota > Alphaproteobacteria > Rickettsiales > UBA1997 > UBA1997. Next base: position 3,079 of record JALQXY010000052.1, read on the forward strand.
ATTAAAAATATGAACTTAAAATAAAACTAATTTCTAGAAATCTTAAAGATAAGATTTGGTATTATAACAATTCCCACCTAAAAATAATATCATGATGGAGTGCCGACACTTGTTTTATGACAGTGAATCATTAAACAAATTAGATACAAATCCTATGTTATTGGGGTTTAAAAACGGTGTGTATGATTTTGAAAGTGACGAGTTTAGAAAAGGTTTGCCA
>JALQXY010000154.1 GCA_023262945.1 Rickettsiales bacterium
AAGCATATAAAAGCTAAACAATCTGACTTTATCTTTTTGGCTAAAAATTGCAAAAAGCCTTAAGTCCTATAGGTATAGGACTTGCATTTTTTACAATTTTTATCTTAAAAAATATTTTGTCATATTGTTCATTTTTAGATGGGAATTAGTATAATAGTATATCTAGCTACGATAAAAAAGATTTATGCATCAAAAAGTGCACTAAAATTTTTTTATCATAACTATCTATACCATGATTTAATAACCTAAATCAACTTTCTATTGACGGATTTGGGTTTAATTATTTTTATAATATCTTGCAAATCTTCTTTAGTGTCAACTGATAATGGATTAGAGTCCACTATGCTGACATAGATTTTTAAGTTATTTTCTAAAGCGCGAAGCTGTTCTAGGCTTTCTTGTTGTTCAAGTTTTGATGGTGTTAATTTTACAAATTGTTCTAATGCTTGCTTTTTGTAAGCATATATTCCGATATGATGATAATATTCTGGCTCTTTTTTGCAAAAAGGAATAGCGCTTCTTGAAAAATAAAGGGCTTGTCCTAGATTTTGCTCTTTAAAGGCAATTGCTATTTTTACAACATTGGGGTCAATTATTTCTTTTTGATTTTTTATTTTGCTGGCAAGAGTAGCAATGTCGCAATTGTTATAGATTATTGTATTTATGGCTGATTTAATTGCTTCTGGATCAATATTGGGTAAATCACCTTGCAAATTTACAATATATTCAAAATCTCGACCTTTTTCTTTGAGTTTGCTATATGCTTGATAAATACGATCTGTGCCTGATGGTAGATTGGGATCGGTGATGATATATTCTCCGCCAAATTTTTGTACTTCATCAGCAATTTCTTTGCCATCGCAAGCAATAAAAATATTCTTTATATTGGTTTCTATAGCTTTTTCATAAACTCTTTGAATCATTGATTTACCGCATATTATAGCTAAAGGTTTATTAGGTAGCCTTGTTGAAGCTAATCTTACTGGAATTATGATGGCAACATTATTCATTTTCAATTTCTCCTATTTTTATTTTTTTAATTTTTAATTGCTCTAATTCGAATTCATTTCTTTTGAAAACTTCAAACTGATAATTATCGATTGTAAATTCTTCATTTATTTGCGGAATTCTTCCTAAATTATTAATGATAAAAGCATTTATATTATATGCTTCGTCATTTTCAATTAAATCCCAATTTAAAATTCGATTAATATCGCGAATTAGCATTTTTGCTGAAATTTTGTAATATCCAGATCTTGTTTTGGTTACTTGTTGGCTAAATGGATCATCTTGATCTTTTATTTCACCGATAATTTCTTCAATGATATCTTGCAATGTTATTAAGCCTTGTAAAGAGCCATATTCGTCAATTACTAAAGCAAATTTATCCTGATTTCTGCGAAATTCGTCAATTTGTTCTTTAAGGCTGTTGGTAGTTGGGACAAATATTGGTTCTTGACATATTTTATCTAAATTAATTTCTACAATACTTTTTTTATCTTGATGTAGCTTATGTATCTCTTTGGCTAATCTTTTACTATTTAATATAGCAATTATATTTTCCTTATCTTTTTTCCATAAGGGAATTTTATTAAACTTACTTGCTAGAGCTAATTCAACTATTTTTTCCTTTTTCAAACCAATATCAATAGACTCGATATCTTTTCGATAAACCATAATTTCACTTATATCGGTATTAGATAAATCAAGAACGCCATCAATTAAATCTTTATCCTTTTTAACAATCGATCCTTCAATTGCTTTTAGTTCTACAGTGCTTCTAATTTCTTCCAATTCTTCTAATTTAGAATTTTTACTTTTTTCAGGAAAAAATAACAAAACAAATTTGTTGATACCTTTTTGCAAGAAATTAGTTAAGGGATAAAAGAAATTCATTACAAACCAAATCAAGGGAAAAAAGAAAATAAGCATTTTTTCTGGAGCCTTAATAGCAAATGTTTTTGGAGCAATTTCGGCAAATATCAAAACTAAAATTGTCATAACAATGGTAGCGTAAAATAATCCAGTTTCACCAAATATTCTTATAAAAATACTTGCTGCCAGAGCTGACGCCATTATATTTACGGTATTATTTCCAACTAACATGGTGCTGATAACTTTTTCACGATCCTCTAAAAGCTTATCTATTTTTGCAGCTTTTTTGTTGCCTGATACTTTTAGTTGGTGAATTTTTGCGCGGGAAGCTCCAGTTATAGATGTTTCGCAGCAAGAAAAAATTGCTGAGAAGCAAATTAAAATTATTATAGAAATCAGATAGATTTGGTCAATATCACTTATCATTGAATACTTTCAAAATTTACTCTTGGATCGACTAACTTATATGTTATATCGCTAATAATGTTCATTATTAATCCTAGTAATGTAAAGATATAAAGTGTAGCAAACATTACTGGATAGTCTCTAGTGATTGCCGCTTCGTAACCCATGAGACCTAAGCCATCTAAAGAAAAGATGATTTCAATAAGCATAGATCCGGTAAAGAAAACACCAACCAATGATGCCGGTAAGCCAGCGACAATAATCATCATAGCATTACGAAAGACATGACTATATAGTACTTGTTTTTGTTTTAATCCTTTGGCGTAAGCTGTTATAACATATTGTTTGTTTACTTCTTCAATAAAAGAATTTTTAACAAAGAAAGTCAAGCTAGCAAAACCACCAATTACCATAGAAATTATAGGAAGACATAAATGCCAAAAATAATCGGCTATTTTCTCAAAAAACCCAAGTTCAGAGAAGTTGCTTGATACAAGGCCTCGCAATGGAAATATATTAAAAAAATTACCACCAGCAAATAATACAATTAACATTATAGCAAATAAAAAAGAAGGGATAGCATTACAAACTATAACGATTGTACTTGACCAAATATCAAATTTTGAGCCATCTTTAACCGCTTTTCTAATTCCAAGTGGTATCGATATAATGTAAATTAATATAGTTGTCCATAATCCTAAAGAAATAGATACGGGCATTTTTTCTAGCAATAAATCAATTACTTTTTTATCTTGATAAAGACTAGAGCCAAAATCAAAAGTGACAAATTGTTTTAAAGTTAAAAAGAACCTTGTTGAAATTGGTTTATCAAATCCATAATTCTTCTCAATTTGAGCAATTATTTCTGGGTCTATGCCGTAAGATGAATTGTATTTTTCTTGATGATTAGAAGAGTTACTGTAGCTTAAATTTGATGTTTGCATTGCTACTTCACTTGTAACACGGGAGTTATTATTTAGATTTGATAATATTTTTTCTACAGGTCCACCTGGTGCTGTTTGAATAATGATAAAATTTATCATCATAATAATAAACAGAGTCGGTATGATTAAAAGTATTCTTTTAATAATATAGCCGTACATTGTAATTTTTCTATTAAATTAATTTCTATTGACGGATTTGAGTTAAACAAAATAGCTTTGACAGCCATGCTTTACAATTTGTTAGTTGACTTTAAATTATTAAAATAGTAATTAGGGCTATATTAATTTAAAAGTAATTTAAAAGTTTAATTTATTGATGTTATTTTAATAATAATATATTAAACTTAATCATCGTCTTTGGCGCTTATGTAATACCAGTTCTCATCTAAAAATGAACAATATGACAAAATATTTTTTAAGATAAAGATTGTAAAAAATGCAAGTCCTATACCTATAGGGCTTAAGGCTTTTTGCAATTTTTAGCCAAAAAGATAAAGTCAGATTGTTTAGCTTTTATATATGTTTTTTAGGTGGAAATTGGCATAAGTAGCTAATTTACCAGAATATATGCCACTACCAAAAGACATAACAGCATCAAAAAAAGAAATTAAAAGCTTGGCGCAAGCTCTTGAAATTGAAGAAGATCTTAAAAAAAAAGAAAATGCTTGTAAATATTACATAATATCAGGTATCGATAATGAATTAATAGGAAAAATAAATCAAGCGATAGAGGAAGAGGAAAAGAAAATAAAAAAAGGAGATTATATTGTTTTGGTAGAGATTTGTAGTAAACAAAAGTTACCCGTCAGAACTGCTGAAGATAATTTTCTTATAAGTCCTTTAAATCATCCAAAGTACTACGAACTACACATCTTTGGTGGAAATGAAAATTCTAAATTAAAATTAGAATTAAAAGTAAGTAAAGAAAATAAAACAACCATTACCATTAAAATCAGCGATCTCAAACTAAAAGAGGAAGTTAATTATTTTGATAAAGAATACTATAAAATACAAAAAGATGAAAAAAGTGAAGAACAAAATCTTTCGGAACAAAGCCTTTCAGAACAACATCTTTTTCCAACTAGTATCTATATAGTTGATAAATCTCAACAAAAAGAATCCATTAGTAACCATATTCAACATGCTATCCCTTTAACAGGATACACTGACGATAATATTATTCAGTATGAATTTAATAGAAGATATGAAAATCAAAACAATTTAAGTCTTTTAGAATATGCCCTGCAAGATTGCAAAGAAAATGCATCTCTTCCATATAAAATAAAAAATCATACTATTTCAACGAAATATAACGAATCAAAACATGATAGCTCTTATCAAAATATCAAAAATTATGTAAATAATCCAAATGGTGAGTATAAAAAAGATGCTAGA
>JALQXY010000042.1 GCA_023262945.1 Rickettsiales bacterium
AGGAAAAGAAAGAGGAAAAGAAAGAGAAAAAGAAAGAGGAAAAGAAAGAGGAAAAGAAAGAGGAAAAGAAAGAGGAAAAGAAAGAGGAAAAGAAAGAGGAAAAGAAAGAAGACAAGAAAGAAGACAAGAAAGAAGACAAGAAAACAGGCAAGAAAGAAGGCAAGAAAACAGGCAAGAAAGAAGGCAAGAAAGGCGCGCTGATAATTTGCAAGATAATGAATATAAAGGAGATAATAATATAGATGATAGATTTTTAAGTAGTGATATCAGAAATAATATGATAGATCGCACTATAGATAGAAAAGTAAAAAAAGAAGCTGCGTCAGATAATCTTTCATATTCAGATCTTCCAGCTATTAACGTTAAAAAAAATAATGGACAAAGAGAGGATGTTTTGCATGATTTTAGATATTTACCGCCAAAAATTCTTAACAGAATAGAAGAAAGGCGTAGAATTATATCAAATTTAACTAACGAAGAAAAAGAAGAATTAAGAATGGCAAGACAAAGATTTAAAGATGCTTTTAAAAGAATTACTGGAGTAAATTATAATATGTCAAATAATAACACTCAATATGATTGAGAACTATACAACCTTAGATCCCAATTTTCTTTTTATTGGTTGCGGTAAAATGGGTCTTGCTATACTGCAAAAATTTATTGAAAATAACTTTATTAATAGCGATTCAATAAATGTAATAACCAAAAATTCTAAAATATCTATTCTGCCAAAAAATCAATCTTTTAATCAAATATCTCAGCTTCCTAGTGATTATAAAGCTGATATAATTTTTTTATGTCTTAAGCCACAAGATATCGAAGATGTCTTGCAAGAATTTGTAAAATCAAATAAATTTAATCAAAATTCTATTTTTATCTCAATCATTGCTGGCAAAACTATATCATATTTTACTAAGATTTTAGGAAAAGATGCTAAATTGTTGCGAACTATGCCAAATTTAGCTATCAAAAATTCTTGCGGTATTTTGCCATATTTAGCTAATAAAAATATTACCACTAAAGAACTTAATTATATCGTATCTTTGTTTAATGACTTTTCTTTGACTTTTGATATAAAAGAAGAGTCTTTGTTTGGTGTAATTACGGCAATATTTGGTTGCGGTCCAGCTTATATATTTTTATTACAAGAAATTATTTGTGATATTGCTATAAAAAATGGCTTAGATCCACTCTTAGCAACAAATCTTGTTAAGAAATTATTTTTGGGTAGCGCTTTAATGACGCAAAATGATGATGTTGATTTTAAGAAATCTAGATTAGATGTCACCAGTAAAAATGGGGTTACTCAATCATTAACAGACATCTTACAGAAAGATAACTCTTTTAAAAATTTATTCAATGAAGCTATAAATAATGCAATTGCCAGATCCAAAGAGCTTTCTTAGTGGTAAAAGTAAAGAAATTCACGTTTTTTTTATTTTGTCACGAATTTTTGCCATTTTTGCCTCCAGTGTTTTTGTGGGTGATATTGATATTTATCAAAAATATGCTCAAAATATCATAGAATTTAATCTTATTCCTTATAAGGATTTTGCCTTTTCTTATCCTCCATTATCATTATTACCAATTACTTTATCTGGAGCATTTTTGGCAAAAATTTATTATCAAAATTATTTGATGATATTCTTGTTATTGATGCTGTTGGTAGATGTTTTTTGCCTACTATTATGTCGTAAATTTTGCTTAAAATATCTTAGATTTAATGATAATCAAATTAACTATATGACCCTGCTTTATAGCATTTTTGGTGCTATGCTTTTTGCTTTGATTTATCAACAGCTTGATATAGTAGCAGCGTTTATAATAGTCGGATTGTTATATTTAGGAGTTAAGCAAAAGGAAATAAATAATCTTTTTGCATTATCATTAGTTGGGTTTTTTTACAAAATATCTGTTATTTTTATATTACCGCTAATAATTATTAATCGATTATTTGATAGTAGAAAAAATTGGCAATTATCATTGAAAGAAGTGATAAAAAAAATAGTTATTTATTTAATTTTATCATTGTTTATAATTTTTACTATAGAATGGTTTTGTGATGATAGATTTCTTAATAATATAGGGCAATTAGAGCCTATAAATTTACAATCCTTATATGGTTCAATTTTGTTATTATTAAATCTTATCAATATTGGTGAATTTACAATAATTTATAGTTTTGATAGATTTAATATCGTTAGTGGCTTTGGTTTTATTGAGAAATTTATCGGTTTATTGGCGCCACTATTATTGTTTATTTTTTATGCAGCGTTATTCTTAGCTTTATATACAAAAAAAGACAAGAAACATATTGATTATAATTTATTTCTTGAAAGCTGCCTAATTGGATTAATGATATTATTATCTTTTTCTAAAGTTTTGCAACCGCAATTTTTTATTTTGTCGCTACCTTTACTATCAATTTATTTGGTAAAGCTTCGTTCAAAGTTTGTATATATTGGTTTTTTATTTATATTTATTGCAACTTTTTACCTTTATCACTTCAATGCTCTTGATTTAGCTGCTAAAGATGCAAGCAAGATTATTATTTTATGTGCCAGAAACTTTGTTATGTTGTTTTTAACGGCTAATTTAGTTTTATCATTTTTTGCAAAAATTAGAAATCACAATTAAAATGACCATAGAAATATATACTGATGGAGCTTGTCTTGGCAATCCAGGCCCGGGAGGTTGGGGTGCTATATTGATGTATAAAGATCATAAAAAAGAAATTTGTGGCAGTGAATCAGGAACTACAAATAATCGTATGGAACTAAAAGCGGTTATAGAAGCCTTGCGTAATTTAAAAAAATCTTCGATTGTAAAAATTTACACTGATAGCAAATATGTTATTGATGGCATTACTGGCTGGATAAATGGCTGGAAAAAAAACCAATGGCGCAATGCTAATCGTAAACCAGTTAAAAACTCTGACTTATGGCAAGAGCTTGATAATGAAGTTAAAAAGCATAAAATTGAGTGGATTTGGGTCAAAGGACATAATGGTAATTTTTATAATGAGTTAGTAGATAATCTAGCAAGAAAAGAAGCTGAATCAATAAATTAATAAGGCCGTTGCAAATTACTCGAAAGCTAAAGCTTTTTGCGTCATTTGTGTTGTTATTTTTATTTTTTAAATTGACGTATATCAAGGTACGCTAAAATTTAAAAAATAAAAATTTCTAAAATTCCTTAATACATAGGAATTGGTAATACCAATTACCATCTAAAAATGAACAATATGACGAAATATTTTTTGAGATAAAAATTGTAAAAAATGCAAGTCCTATACCTATAGATAAATGTTTCGCCAGCACCAGTGTCCATGAGCAGCACACGGGCGATCTGCTGATAAACGTAGGCTTGGGTAGAATACATACAGAGTATTTAGCACTTTTAGATTTGTGGTGAAAAACGGTTT
>JALQXY010000009.1 GCA_023262945.1 Rickettsiales bacterium
TCCCCAAAACTCTCTCAAACCTCCAAAAATGCTCTCTTCTTCAAAATATTGCCTCTCTTGCCACTTCTCCTAGAACTCTTTAAATCCTCTTTCTTTGATTTTTCTCGAGTCTCAATCCCTTTCCCAACAGTCTTTTTGCAATTTTTAGCCAAAAAGATAAAGTCAGATTGTTTATTTTGTATATGTTTTTTTAGGTGGGAATTGGTATTATACCAAATCCCATCTAGCTTTTGGCGCAAAATTTAAATTATCTCCTAAATTTTGTTTTTTCAATTTTTCAAATCCTGTCCAAGCTATCATTGCAGCATTATCAGTGCATAAATTAATTGGAGGGGTTATGATATTTATATTATGTTTAATAGACCATTGTTTTAATTTGTCATATATATATTGATTGGCCGCAACTCCACCAGCAATTACTAAGTTATTAATGCAACTTAAATCATGATGATTAAAGACATTATCAAGTCTATTTAATATTATTTGTACTATTGTTTTTTGAAAAGATGCGCAAATATCAAATTTATCTTGATTGGTTATTTTGGTGGGGGTGGTATTGTGATTAAAATTTTCATTAGTTAGATCTTCTATTTTTCTTTTTATAGCAGTTTTTAAACCAGAAAGAGAAAAATCACATAAATGATTATGATTTTTATTATCAATTAATGGTTTTGGAAATTTAAAAGCATCTTCGTTACCTTTTTTTGCTAATTTTTCTATTGCGGGACCGCCTGGATATTCTAAGCCAAGCATTTGAGCAACCTTATCAAAAGATTCCCCAATAGAGTCATCTATTGTTTCTCCAAATTTATTATAATCACCAGTAGAATTGCATAATAATATTTGGCAATGACCACCAGAGATTAATAATAATAAATAAGGAAATTCAATATCACTAACCAATTTAACCGTTAAAGCATGAGCCTCTAAATGATTTATGGCTAAAAAAGGTTTTTTATGAATCGAAGCTAATGTTTTTGCTGCCATCATTCCCACGATAACGCCGCCAATTAGTCCAGGGCCACAGGTTGCTGCGAAAGCATCTATTTGTAATAATGTTAAATTTGCGTCTTTTAAAGCTTTTTTTATTAATTTATCAATTATATTGCCATGACTTCTGGCTGCTAATTCTGGAACTACCCCGCCAAATTCTTGATGAATATCAATTTGTGAATTAATGATATGAGATAGGATATTTTTTTGATTATCAACTATAGCAATTGCCGTTTCATCGCAAGAACTTTCTATCGCTAATATCTTCACAACTTATTATTAATTCGTTAACAAAATACAATCAAGCGCCCAATTAATCAATTTTTCATCGACGGATTTGGGTTAAATTAAAAAAAATAATTTTTTATATAGCCAATTACTTCGATTCCTAAAAATATAACCATTGCTGAAAAAACAGATCCAGCAATGCCAATAATGAGTCCAATAATAACAAATATTCCATCTTTACCTATCAAGCCAAAAGAGGTAATTAAGATAGCTAGACCGGGTAAAAAATTAGAAAATGGTATAGGAATTGTTACAAAAAAAGCAAAAACAAACACCATTGCGCCAATAATCCTTTCCGCTAAAGGGTAAATCATAAATTGCCATCGTGGCTTTAAGATTTTCTCAACTTTATCTATATGAGGTGAAGATTTTCTAACTATCAATTCCAATATTGATCTTTTGAATTTTATATTTGCTATAATAGGTGGCAATTTAGGCGCTTTATAGCCAAGCATCATTTGAACCGCAAGAAATAGTAGTGGAATAGCTATTATGCTTGGTATAGGAGGGGGTAGGGGGATTAAAGATCCAAATGCAAAAAATATCATTGCCAAACCAAATCCAGTACTTTGCATAGCATGCATCAAATCACGAATTTGAATTTTATCAGATAGAGATTTATTAACAACCTCTTCTATTATTTGAGTTGTGATTATTTTTTGATGACGATCCACTAAAAATATAGTTAAGATAATATTTATGAAGAGCTATTTATTTATAATATTTTTTAATAATTTAATCAAAAAATAAATTGCTTAATGTTTTTTTAAAAATTTTAAGTTAAAATATTATGAGTTAATTAATTAAAAATAAATAACAACTATTCTAGCTAGATTTGCTATTGTTGTCTTTTTGTGATTTAGTATTTTTTTCTAATCTTTCTTCCTCCTTGAGGCCAGTTTTTAAATTTCGAATTGTTTTACCAACGTCTTTCATAACTTGTGGAAGTTTGCCAGCTCCAAAAATTACAAATACTATAACTAATATTAAAATTAATTCAGTTGCTCCTAAAGACATAATAAATAATTTAAATTAATTTTTATAATCTAATATTCTTAGAAGCTCTCCCCATTCTCTTTGAGAAAGCTCGCTATTTTCTTGTGAAATATTTTCACCTTTTATTAGTTTTTTAATAACTTCCAAAGCTGGCCCTGAAAATTGTTTACCAGATTTTTGATTTTTAATAAAAGCTTCAAAGCTATAAGGTACCCATTTTTTTACAATATCAAGCATTATTTCAGCATAAGCTCTAATTTCATATTGAGCATGAGAATCGGCACGTAAATGTAAAAAATGAAATAAATTATGTAAATCTATCTTCCAATACCATTGCGTGTAGCAATTTAATGTTAAATTCATTCTTGCTAATTCTCTTGCTAAACCATCTTTTGAATCATCGATTGCATTTCCATTTTTATCCTGATTAATCATTGTTAAGTAATTACTATAACATTTAGACGAATCTTCTTTTAAGATTTTTAATATTTGTTTTTGTTCATTGATATCTAGATTTCCTTCTTCATCGCGACCTTGATGATTAATTTTAGATTGTGCTGCTAAATGCTCATTTTTAGGTATATAAAATTCATCTTCCATTATGGAATAACGCGCTGAATATTCGTTAACAGAAGCGGTGCGATGCCTAATCCATTGTCTAGCAATAAAAATAGGTAATTTAATATGAAACTTAATCTCGCACATTTCAAATGGAGTGGTATGACGATGAGCCATTAAATAGTTAATCAAACTCTTGTCGGCATTTATCTTTTTGGTACCAGATCCGTAAGAAACTCTTGCCGCTTGCACAACCGAAGAATCATTTCCCATATAATCTACAACACGAACAAAGCCATGATCAAGTATATTAAAAGGTTTGTACAAAATCTCTTCTAACTCGGGGGAAACTGGTCTAATAGTTTGATTTTTTTGTTGCCTAAGTAGGTTTATTTCTTCGATTTGTTGCTGTTTTATCGTCATTTAGATGTAAATATTTTGAATTTATAGAGTTATATTTTATGCCAAATTTGATTTATTATACTATTTTTCATCTTTAATATATTTTTAACTTCATCTTTTTTGTCTAAAATTAAAGAAAAATTAAAACTGCATTAAATATATGATTTTGATTTTCTTTTATTTTAACCTAAAAATTTTTTGTCAAATAAATTAAAGATACGAAATTAACATCAAATACCATATTTAAATAGAATTATAACAAAATATTTCTTTTAAAGATAGGATTGGTATAAATATATCTTTAATCTTGTATTAATGGCAATAATCAAGCATTAAATTATTTTAATTTATAATTTAAAAATCACAAATCTATTTTAAATAAAAATTAACAAAAAACAAACTAAAGAAAAAAGTTTTACAATAGATTAATATCAAATCCAATCTTTAAATAATACTTATTCCCGTTTAAAAATGAATAATTATGACAAAATATTTTTTAGATAAAAATTGTAAAAAATGCAAGTCCTATACCTATAGGACTTAAGGCTTTTTGCAATTTTTAGCCAAAAAGATAAAGTCAGATTGTTTAGTTTTTATATATGTTTTTTAGATGGGAATTGGTATAATATGAAGTTATAATTTTAATTTCTTTCAAACTTTTAAAAATAGAATTTGTTATAATATATCATTAAGTCAGAAATAGTTTATGCAAGAATTAGAAATAAAGCAATATATAATAAATATTCCAGATAAAAGCGGAGTTTATCGTTTTATTGATGAGAAAGATTCTATTATTTATATCGGAAAAGCTAAGAATCTTAAAAAAAGAGTTACTAGTTACGCCAATAGTAACGCTCTTTCTAGTCGTATCTTGCGCATGGTTAGGATGGCAATAAAGATTGAATTTACTCAAACTAATAATGAAATTGAAGCTCTTCTTTTAGAGCACAATCTTATCAAAAAATATTTACCAAGATTTAATATTTTACTTAAAGATGATAAAACATTTCCTCAGATTCTAATTACAAATCATTCATTTCCTCAAATCACTAAATATCGTGGCAACAAAAATGACAAAGGCTATTATTTTGGTCCTTTTGCTTCTGGATTTGATGTTAATAAGACAATAGATTTGTTACGTAAATCTTTTGCTTTGCGAAATTGCAGTGATAATGAGTTTCAAAGAAGAAAGACGCCTTGCCTTGAGTATCAAATAAAAAAGTGCAGCGCTCCTTGTGTTGGATTCATTAATAAAAATGATTATAAGAAATCGATTAACGATGCTTTAGATTTTTTAAATGGTAAATCTTCGCAAATTCAAGAAAGATTAAGTAAAAAAATGGCTGAATGTAGTCAAAAAATGGATTATGAAAAGGCTGCAAATCTAAGAGATCAGATAAAAGCTCTTAATTCAGTTCAGCATAAACAAAATATTAATTTGGCTCAAGGTCAGGATTTTGATATAATAATTGTTAAATCAATTCAAGATCGCTTAATAATATATATATCATTTTATCGCAAAGGGCAAAATTTTGGTTCAAAACCTTACTTCTATAACAAAAAAGACGATCAGTCTGATATTGATTTTTTACAAAATTTTATTGGCCAATTTTATTTGATACAAAAACCAGCAAAAAATATTTTAATCAATCAGGAGCTTAAGGAAATAAAAAATATCGCTGGTTTTTTAAGCAATATTTTAGGTTCTAAGGTAAATATATCAAATCCACTAAGAGGCAACAAATTGTTATTAATCAATGATCATGAAAATATAGCATTGGAAAATTTAGAACGCAAAATAACGCATAATTTAAAAAACAAAGAATTGTTAATTGAAGTAAAGAATCTATTCGGTCTTAAAAAAATACCGCAACGCATAGAGGTTTATGACAATAGTCATACTTTTGGTAGTAGCGCTATTGGGGCTTTGATAACTGCTGGAGTAGATGGCTTTATTAAAAGCGGATATCGCAAATTTAATATAGGAAAAATAGATAAAATCAAAAATAAAGATGACACAGCGATGCTAAAAGAGGTTTTGTTAAGACGATTTGATAGTGAAAAGCTTAATAAAAAATCTAAAAAATATTGTGAAAAATTTAAGCAATACCCTGACTTTATAATTATTGATGGCGGAGTTGCTCAGCTTAACGCTGCGCAACAAATTTTTGATGAGATAAATATAAAAATTCCTTTTATCGCAATGTCTAAAGGTGAAAAAAGAAATGCTGGCGAAGAATGGTTTCATCAAGTAAATAAAAAGTCATTTACTATTGATAAAAATATGCCAGTGATGTATTATATGCAAAGACTAAGAGATGAAGCTCATCGCTTTGCCATTAATTCTCATCGCAAAAAAAGATCTGAGTCACTAATCGTTTAAAAATGAGCCCTGATATTAATAATTAATTCTTTTATTAAATAGACGGAGAAATGATGAAATTTAGTAAAAAAGATAAATTTTAATATAATAAATTATGAAAGATTGTCCTAAAGAATTACTTGAATTAACTATTCCTTTGCTAGAAAAGATTTTTTTAAATGAAAATCACATGCAATCACTTTACAAATATACGCAAAAGAAATATCCAAACTTTAATGAAGAAGAGTTATCAAGTTTTATAATTACAAAAATACGTAGCTTAATAGAATATAAAAATCAAAATTGTCCCAATGCTTCTAGCTTTGAAGAGTTAATTGGATTACCAATAGATTCAACTTTTCTTCCCAATAATCTTCCTCCTATTAATAAAGTAATAGACTATATAAATATCACCGTCGAAACACCATCCATTCCTAGTACACCTGCATTTTTATCTGGTTCGTTATCAATTCCTAGCACACCTGGATTTTTTATGCCTGCTACATCATCTATTCCCTCTACTCCAAATGAGCTACTTGATATGACTATCGATGAATCGTTATCTATACACCCTAGATCACAAGTTGCTACACCTCTTAGTATAGTAAATACAAATTATAATGAATGGGGTAAATGTTGATGAATTTTATTTAAAAGCTTTTATGTAACTAAAATAATTCAATTTTTTCTTAGTTTTAGTTGGAAAATAGTCAAAACATTCTGCAGTTTTAAGCTTTAATAATTTTTGTTGCTATATTATGTAGATTTTGATTAAATTCATTTTCTGTATCACAATTCATAATTAATTGATGATTGTTACTTAATTCTGAAATCTCTTTAAGCAAGGGCAACTCTCCTAATAAATTTATATTTTCTTTTTGGGCTAATTTTTTTACTCCATCTTGACCAAATAAATGAATCTTTTCGTTATTACTGACAAAATATGACATATTCTCAATAATGCCAAAAATATTAACATCTAATTTCCTAAAACAATCTATTGATCTTTCGGCATCAATTATTGCTAAATTTTGAGGAGTTGAAATTATTACAATACCATCTAATTTAAAATTTTGTATTAAACTTAGATATATATCGCCAGTCCCAGGAGGCATATCTATTACCATATAATCAATCGTTTTATCATCAAAACCCCAATTTACAGTTCTGATTAATTGATTAAGTATTTTATTAATCATTGGTCCACGCCAAACTCCAGCTTTACCATTTTCTAAAATCATACCAATCGACATGCATTTTATATTATGAGCTATAATTGGTATAAATAAGTTATCAATGATTTTAGGTTTATTGGAAATATTCATCAAATAAGGAATAGAGGGGCCATAAATATCAGCATCAACCAATGCTACATTTTTGCCTTTATTGGCAATAGCGATAGAGAGATTTGCTGCAATAGTTGATTTTCCAACCCCTCCTTTAGCGGAAGCTACGGCAATAATTTTTTTTACTTGAGGAATTTTTAATTTTTTAGGTTCCGTTGTTAAAAAATCAGATAGTTTTTTATTATCATTAAATTTCATATAATTTTTAGATAATTTTTAGATAATTTTTAGATAATTTTTAGATAATTTTTAGATAATTTTTAGAAAATGGTATTATAACAAAGTTCAATTAAATTCAAAAGATTTTTGAGATTAAAATTAAAAAATGAAAGCTGTATATTTTGATCAATTTTAATAACT
>JALQXY010000029.1 GCA_023262945.1 Rickettsiales bacterium
ATCACCCTTTTGGGTGGGGCTGGGAAAGCTGGGTCACTTTGGCCGAAACCCGGGAGAGCGCCAAACGTGTCAGTGTTATAGCGGGCCGCCGTTATAGCGGCGCGTTATAGCGGCGCGTTATAGCGGTTATAGCGTCTCGCTATAGCGGTTCGCTATAACGCGGCAACGTTATCTTTTTTGCAGGGGTTTTAATAAGATATCATTTTAACTTAAAAAATGGGAACTGAGCAATAAATTCTCTTTCTTTTTCATTTTTAAGCTATATATTTTAGAAGCTGGTTTATAATTTACAAAATTATCCTACAAAACTTTTACAAAATCTTAAGCCCAAATCCGTCAATAGAAAATTGATTTATATACCATCATCTCGTAGTTATTAGCTATGATTTAATGACCTAAATCAATTTTCTATTTACGGATTTGAGTTAAATTTTAATAACTTAATTATCATAATTTCTTAAAAATAAGATTTTATAAAAAATCTTTTCATTCATTTTACTTGTAACAAATTTTATGACATCTTTTCGCAATATTGCAATAATTGCTCACGTTGATCACGGTAAAACCACCTTAATTGATGCCATGCTGCATCAAAGCGGTACTTTTAAAGAGCATCAAAATATCGAGACTCGAATTATGGATTCCAATGATCTAGAAAAAGAGCGTGGTATTACTATTCTTGCCAAATGTACTTCGATTATATGGAAGGATAATAAAATCAATGTCATAGACACTCCGGGACATGCTGATTTTGGTGGTGAAGTTGAAAGGGTTTTAAATATGGCAGATAGTGCCTTACTTTTGGTTGATGCTGCTGAAGGTGTAATGCCTCAAACTAAGTTTGTTTTAGCTAAAGCTTTGGCTTTAGGTTTAATGCCAATAGTTGTTATAAACAAAATTGACCGCTCTGACGCTCGTCCAGATGAGGTTTTGGATGAGATTTTTGATTTATTTGTAGCATTAGACGCCAATGAAAAGCAGCTTGATTTTCCTGTTTTGTATGCTGTTGGTCGTGATGGTTGGTGTGTTGAAGATCTGGATAAAGATGAGAAAAAAGACTTGTCGCCACTTTTTAATTTAATTTTGAAGCATGTAGAACCGCCAAAATTTGATCAAAACGCACCTTTTTCCATGTTGGCTACTTTGCTAGATCACAATTCTTACTTTGGTCGTATGTTAACTGGTCGTATTTATAGTGGTAAAGCTAAAAATCTTATGAGTTTTAAAGCTATAAACCTTGAAGGCAAGGTTGTTGAGCAAGGGCGTTTAACAAAATTACATGTTTTTCGAGGTGTTGAAAAAATACCAGTAGAAGAAGCTATGGCGGGTGATATTGTTTCCATTGCTGGTTTAGAAAAAGCTTCAGTATCTGATACCTTATGCGATTTATCAGTATCCAAACCTATCGAGTCAACACCTATAGATCCGCCAACAATGTCTATTACAATTGGCGTTAATGACTCTCCTCTTGCGGGAACGGAAGGTTCAAAAGTTACTTCGCGTATGATCCGTGATCGCTTATTTAGTGAAGCTGAAACTAATGTTGCTATAACAGTAAAAGAGGCAGAAAATAATGATTCTTTTGAAGTTGGTGGTCGTGGAGAATTGCAGCTTGGCGTTTTAATTGAAAATATGCGCAGAGAAGGTTTTGAATTGTCAGTTTCAAGGCCAAAAGTATTATTCAAAAAAGATAAAAATGGTCAAATCCTTGAGCCTTGTGAAGAGGTGGTTGTAGATGTTGATGAAGAGCATAGCGGCAGTGTTGTAGAAAAATTATCAAGTCGTAAAGGCGATCTTTTGGAAATGAAGCCTTCTAGTGGCGGCAAAACACGTATCATTTTTCATATACCTTCGCGTGGCTTAATTGGTTATCAAAGTGAATTCCTAACCGATACCAAAGGTAGTGGAGTTTTAAATAGAATTTTTCACGATTATGTGGCTTATAAAGGTGAAATAGTTACCAAAAGAAATGGAGCGCTAATAGCTACTGATGCAGGTGAAGCAGTTGCTTATGCTCTTTTTAATTTGCAGGATCGCGGTACATTATTTGTTAAACCACAGCAAAAAATTTATACAGGCATGATTGTTGGCGAGAATGCTAAACAAGGCGATCTTGAAGTTAATGTTTTAAAAGGTAAGCAATTGACTAATATTAGAGCTTCTGGTACTGATGAAGCTATTCGTTTATCACCACCAAAAGAACTCACTTTGGAAGATATGATAACTTATATTGCCGATGATGAATTGGTTGAAGTAACTCCAAAGTCGCTTAGATTGCGTAAAAAATTACTAGATCCTAATGAGCGTAAAAAACTAAAAAGATCAAAAGAAAAAGAGATGAATTTTGCTTAATTAATGCTAAACCTCCTTCAAGTTGTATGGGAACAAAGCTTGCATTTTTCTTAATTTTAATCTCAAAAAATATTTTGTCATATTGTTCATTTTTAGATGGGAATTGGTATTACTGCAAATAAAATAAGTTAATTGTAAGTAAAATCACTAAAATTCGTTGATTTGTAAGAGTGTCTTTTATTTACATATTTTTTTCATTCTTAGATAGGCTTTTGTAACACCTTTTAAAGAATATTCATCAACGGCGTAAGTTCCAATATCAGAATCGCTTCTTACTTTAAGAGTGGAGCTTTTAAGAATTGTTTCAATAATTTTAACATCTTCATATTTAGTACGAGCCCAGGCCTTATCTTGATTAGATAGAATTTTAAACTGAATGTTATCGATTGTAATAAAGACCTCGCTGTTTTTTTTATAATCAAAGCCACTATATATACTAAATTCTTCACTATTGCTATCTTCATATCTTGCAATCATGATATATGGCTGCTTTCTTGAATTGTGGTCGGTTTTTGTTTTTTGTGGATTTGAAGTTATGTAGCAGATTTTTGGATCCAATTCGTTTGTTTTGATTTCGTGCACAGTCCAATCAAAAAAGGTGCTATCAACAATTTGCGCTACTGCGCTTTTAGATAATAAAAATAACAATAATATAAAATAATAGCGCATCTAATTTAATCTTGTCGTAGAATAATCTAAAATAGATAAGATTCTTTCTTTTATTTCGTTATTTTTAAATATTTCAAGAGTTTTTATTGCTTTTGATTGATATTGTTTGATGGTATTTTGACAATCATTCAAAACGTCATATTTATTAATAAGTTGCATGATTTGTTTTAAATTCTGCTCTTTTTTTGGTGAAATTAAATTATCTTGATGGATTTGATTGATAATTTTTTGGTCAATATGCGAAGATTTTTTGTATAATGTGATTAAGGGTAGTGTAACTTTGCCTTCAAAAAAATCACTACCTATTTCTTTACCTATATTTTGCTCTTTTGCTGAATAATCAAGAACATCATCAACCATTTGAAATATTAATCCTAAATTCTTGCCAAATTCTTTTAAAGATAAAAACTCTTCTTCTTTTTTATTTGAAATCAGGGCGGGTACGGCGCAAGCCGAAGAGAATAAAATGGCAGTCTTGCCATAAATTATGTCAAGATATTGTTCAAAGCTAATTTTAATATTATTTGAGTTTTCAAGCTGAAGAACTTCTCCATCTGCCATAATGGAAGAGGTTTTTGCTAAAAGTTCTAATGCTTTTAAATTATTACTTTTAACCATTAATTGAAAAGCAACTGAAAATATATAATCACCAACTAAGATGCTAGCTTTATTGTCCCAGATGGAATTGGCGGTCTTTTGATTGCGGCGCATCTTACTATTATCAACTACATCATCATGCAGCAAAGTTGCGCTATGAATCATTTCAACTGCGGCCGCTAGATTTAGAATAACATTATTTTTATCTTGATTGCATAAATCAGCTGTCATTAATAAAAGAACTGGTCTAATCCTTTTACCTCCCGATGATATAAGGTGCTTGGATATTTCTTGAATAAGAGGCGATTTGCCTTGAGCGAATTTTAATATAATATTATTAATTTCCTTAATTTGGGTGTTATAGATGTTGATTATTTTTTGCATAATTTGTTTGCAACGCTATTCGCGATTTTTGTGATAAAGTATTAATATTTTGTTTTTACATTCTTCAACTTTAGAGCTTATTTTGTTGAATGATTCTCTAATTTGATCGCTTGATTTTTCTGATTCACCATTTTTTACAAAATCAATATATGAAGTCGTTATTTCATCAGCGCAAGTTTCAAGACAATTTACCAAATCTTCAACAATTTCAAATTGTTTTGAAGAAAGTCGATGAGAGCTATTTTCAACAGAACGAATTAAGCGATCAGCCATGCCATAATATTCTACAACTTTATTGTAAGTTTGTTCTTGTTTTGAGGTTGCCATTTTGTAATTAACTTATTAATTGTAGCAAATCTTTTTTGCTCATTTTAAATTTTGATTTAAGCCAGTTAATTTTACATTTTTTTAACATTAGCCCAACTTCTTCATTTTTAAAACCGAGTCGCAAAACATCTTTACCATTTAAAGGAAAATTAGCTACCATATAATCTTGTAAAAAATCAAGAATTTCTTTAATAGATTGCAAGTTTATTTGTTTATTGCTGATTTTAGAGAAAATACAAAAATCTCTAACTAAATAAATATCATTAAAAGATAACAATTCAAAAAAGCTATTAGAAAAATCAATTTGATTATAATTTGCATCATTTAAATTTTTGCGAAAGAATTGTAGATATTGATATTCTTTTCTAGTAAGATTTAAATTATATTTTAATTGAGATATGTCAGTGTTTTTGTTTAAAAAAATTGTCGCTATCTTTAAACTAAGGGTAAAAGAAATTTTTAAATCTTCCTGCAAAGATAGAAGATTGTTAAAATTATCAATTTGCAAATCATTATCAAATAAAATTTGCCAAAAATTATATTTTTCTAATATTTGTAAAAGATTTATTAGTTTTTTGTGATCGTCAATTTTTATCATTTTGATAAATTCATCACGAATGCGAGATTTTGATAATTTTGTAAGATTATTTTGCAATTCTATGCAATATTTTAATCCTTCATCATTAATATGATTTGCAAACTTAGCGCTGAAACGCAAAAAACGTAAAATTCTTAAATAGTCTTCTTTTATTCTTAATTTGGCGTCGCCAATAAAACAAATAATACCGTTTTTTAGATGATTAATACCATCAAAATAATCGTAAATCACTCCATTTTGATCAAGATATAGGGCGTTGATGGTAAAATCACGCCTTTTGGCATCTTCGAAAAAGCTTGTTGAGAACTTTACATTGCAATGTCTGCCGTCATTTTGATAATCTTTTCTAAGCGTTGTAATTTCAAAATTTTTTTTGTTAACGATAGCGATTATAGTACCAAATTTTTCAGCTAGATCAATATATTTTATATTATTTTGCTGTAATTTTTGCTTTACTTTGTTTGGTATAAGTTTGGTAGCAAAATCAAAATCATTAATTTCTAAATCAATTATTAAATTACGAACAGCGCCGCCAACAAGTCTTATTTCATCGCCAAAGATGCTAAAGATTTTTTTAACTTCCGGCGTTAAGATAGTTAATAATTGAGAATTTTTTATTTTTTTAGGTAGTAAAGCCAAGATTTTTAATTAAAAAACTTATTAATATTTGCGCTGAGCATATTTTTTGATCAAAAAATCAATTAATAGAGAGCGTTATACCAATTCCCACCTAAAAAACATATATAAAACTAAACAATCTGACTTTATCTTTTTGGATAAAAATTGCAAAAAGCCTTAAGCCCTATAGGTTCCTTATAAAAGAAGCCCCTTATAGGTCCTCCTGGGGCCTGGGGCCCCTAGGCGGGCCCCTAGGTGCTCCTAGGAGCTCCTCAGGGCCACTAGGAGCCCCTTGGGGCACTATACGTTCCTTT
>JALQXY010000166.1 GCA_023262945.1 Rickettsiales bacterium
CCCCAAAACCCCAAAACCCCCAAGTGACATTTTTTAAGCGAAATAAAAGAAATTAATTGGTTGTGAATAAATAAAATAAAAGGAAAATAATTGTTGTATCTGTAGACAAAAAACGCGACAAAAGTAAAAAAAACAAAAATATTTTGTAATATGAGTATTTAATTTATGGAAATAGTATAAAAACTAAACAATCTGACTTTATCTTTTTGGCTAAAAATTGCAAAAAGCCTTAAGTTCTATAGGTATAGGACTTGCATTTTTTACAATTTTTATCTCAAAAAATATTTTGTCATTGTTCATTTTTAGATGAGAATTTGTGTAAGACTTTTACATAAAGAACTTATTTTTTTAAATATTCTTTGTAATATCTCTTAGAATTGATAAACAAAACTACAAAATAACTGCAAATAATGAAGTTGCATCTTAAATTACTAATTTGTATCTTTTTGTTTTGATTACACTTCAATCTTTAAAATTTAAAATTACTAAAAACTTAGTTGGATCTTAAGTTAATCTTAATGTCGGGGCGTAGCGCAGTCTGGTAGCGCATCTGGTTTGGGACCAGAGGGTCGGAGGTTCGAATCCTTTCGCCCCGACCATGTTTACTTGTCCTTATTTGGTTGATTTGTAGAAATTTTATACTTTATATTAATTTTGATTAAGAATTAATATTGGATTGTCTTGAAAAATTAAACGATCTCCTTCTTGGTTTATTGTAAGATTTCCAGCTTCTATTGATCCTATTGCTCCTTGAGCTTTAACATTTTCTAAAGTTATCTCACTTTTATTATCCTTGTGAAAAGCCTTTTCGGCTGTTATTTGGTAGATTTCATTATCATTATATTTTATTTTTATTGAGGGGTTTGTCATTACTTTTTCAGCAATAAAATTATTTTTGTTTGTTTTATAGTCGTTAATTAATTTTATAGTTTTACTTTTTTCTAATCCAAAAGTGGTATAAAAAAATATACTTCCCGCTATTAAGAAATAACAAAATATCTTGATAATTTTTTTAATTATTAATTGTTTGCTAATTTTTTTTAGAGCCTCTTTTTTTTGATTACTCATTTCTTATATAATTAAGACTTATTGATAATGAATCTACATCTTTTACGGCACCAACTTTGTCAATTTCTAATAAACATTTATCAATTCTATTGTCACTAATGATTGATGATAATATTTTATTGGCTAGTTTTTCAATTAATTTAAATTGATTATCTTTTATAACTTTTTTGATATTTGTTACTATTTCATCGTAATCAATAGTGTCATTAAGATTGTCACTTAATAGAGATTTTTCATGATTAGTTTCTATTGTTGCATTTATAATTAGGTTACGTTTAATTGTTTTTTCAAAATCATAAACCCCAATTATTGTTTGTACTCTTAAATTTTTTATCTTTATTATCATTCTGATTGTTAAATATAATGTTTGGAAATAGCTTCCAAAAAAATAAATCCAAAAAAAATAAATCTAAAAGCAAAATGTTTTTTCTTATAGGTGTTATATCTGCTTTATCAGCTTTATTGATATGGCGCTTTTATGTTGATAATGTTGCTAAATATGATGTCACTATCAATCCTTCAAATAATGTTTCTTTTCATGGTCAAAAGCCTATAGCTCTTAATTACAAAGGGTTAGATCAAGAATTGTATTCACAAAAAGCATCGCTTAATTTTATTTATTTCTATTCAACATGGTGTAAATCATGTTATAAAAATTTTAGTATAATAAATGAAATAGCTCGTGAATTTCAGAATACTAAGCTAAATTTCGTAGCAGTTGCCATTGATAAAGATATTGATTCCCTTAAATTACAAGAATATTTAAAAAAGTATAGCAATATTTATTTTAGACCATTTTATTTAGAAAATCGCGATGATTTTAAAGAGTTTTTGCACAAAAATAATATTAATTATAAAGGCCGAGTCCCCTTCTTAGCAATAATTGATAATAAAAAGAATTTAGTAATTAGTTATAGTGGATTAAGAAGTTTAAGCTATTTACGTAAGAAAATTATAGAAAATCTCTATTTAAAATAAATGCTACTACCTATTTGTTTTTACGATACTTTATCGCGCCAAAAGAAAAATATATCATTAATTGACCCAACGCATCTTAAATTCTATGTTTGCGGACCAACCGTATACGAAAGACCTCATCTTGGCAATGCTAGATCTGTGGTAATTTATGATTTATTTTATCGTTTTTTTAATGTTATTTTTGATAAGGTAACTTATGTACGCAATATTACCGATATAGATGATAAAATTAATAAATCAGCTAGAGAGCAATCTATTTCGATTAAAGAATTAACTAAAAAAATAATAGAATTCTTTTATCATGATATATCTGCATTAAAAGTTCTAAGGCCAAGTTTTGAGCCAAAGGCTACTGATCATATTGCTGATATGATTATTATGATTGAGCAACTTATTAAGGGTAAATTTGCTTATGAGAGTGAGGGGCATGTTTTGTTTAATGTTTGTTCTTACAAGGATTACGGAATATTATCTAATCGAAATTTAGATGAAATGATAGCAGGTGCCAGAATTGAGGTGGCGGAATATAAAAAAAATCCACTTGATTTTGTATTATGGAAGCCAGCTGCAGAAGATGATGATATTTCATCTATTTTTGATAGCCCTTGGGGCAGGGGGCGTCCAGGATGGCATATTGAATGCTCAGCGATGAGCTCAAAATATTTAGGTGTTAATTTTGATATTCATGGTGGTGGAGCTGATTTACAATTTCCTCATCACGAGAATGAAATAGCGCAAAGTTGCTGTGCTAATAAAGGTTCAACTTTTGCTAATTATTGGCTACATAATGGTTTTTTAACGGTGAATGGTGAAAAGATGAGTAAATCTCTTAAAAACTTCATCACTGTAAAGGATTTATTGGATCAGGAAGTTCCTGGTGTTGTGATAAGATATTTATTATTATCAACTCATTATCGTAAACCTTTAGATTTTAATGAAAAATCTTTACAAGATGCTAAAAAATCTTTAGATAAATTTTATGAGAATCTAAAAGAAGGTGATATAATTGATGACAGTAAAATCAGAGATATCTTTAAGAGGCTAGACTTTGGAAGTAATAAAAATATATATTTACAGCAGATAATGCAATTTCTTGCTGATGATTTCAATATTTCTAAAGTAATTGCGCTTCTTCATGATATCAATAAGAAAGCCAAAAAAGATGACCAGGTAAGACATCAACTAGTATTGATACTTAATTTTCTTGGTCTTTTAGATAATCAATTGTTACAAAATAATAAAATTTCAGATGTTTTGGAAGTTGATGAACGATATATTGAAAAGCAAATTGAATTAAGGATAATAGCAAAGCAAAATAAAGACTATGCTAAAGCTGATCAAATAAGAAATGATTTATTAAAAAAAGGTATTTCATTAGAAGATATATCTGGAGGTAAAACCAAATGGAATTTGGTTTAAATAATTTAAAAGATAAAAATTCTTTAAAAAGATTGACTTACAAAAGTATTGCTGGATAGATTATTAAAGTGATATCCAATAACTATTATCATTTTTTTAAAAATATTTTTTATTTGTATCAAAATGATATTGACTATATTTTATTTTTGTGATATACTCTATAAAGCCCATTCAAGATCTGGTAACTTGAATGGGTCTTATACCAATTCCCATCTAAAAATGAACAATGTGACTGACAAAATATTTTTGAGATAAAAATTGTAAAAAAATGTAAGTCCTATGTCTATAGTAATTAAGGCTTTTTGCAATTTTTGGATAAAAAGATAAAGTCAGATTGTTTAATTTTTATATGTTTTTTTAGGTGGAAATTGGTATTATAACAACAAAATTAATACCAGTCAAAAAAGCCTTTATAGTAATTGATTTTAAAGTTCTTATTAACTGTTGCAAGATCGTATCGATAATTGATATTTTGTAATCTAGGATGAGAGTTTATAAAAAAAAGGGCGCTTTTTTTAATTCTTTTTTGTTGATTGACGCTTAATATTTGATGATCAATATCTTTGCTATTTCTAGCTTTTACTTCTATAAATGCTACAACATTAAGCCTTTTAGCTATGATGTCGATCTCGCCGAAATTTCCCTGATAGCGATGTTTGATTATTTTGTAGCCTCGCAATAATAAATAAAATATCACAAATCTTTCAGCCCAAATACCAAATCGATAGCTTTTTTGTTTTTGTAATGGTGATTTACTGATCAAAATATCTGTTTAATTTATTTTCCATGGCATTGTTTGTATTTTTTATTGCTGCCGCATGGACAAAGTTGATTGCGACCAACATTACCCCAGCTTGCTGGATCGTTCGGATTGCGATCAAGTGGATTTATGTTTAATTTTACTGGTGTATTATTTTTAGATTGAGGTGTTTTGTTGTTTATAACGCCAAATTGTATTGGATTGATTTTTGTGTTAAAATGATTATTTTTAGTATCATCAAAGATATCTTTAGCATCCTGTCCTTCAATATTAATCCTAACATGCGCAAGACGCATAATAATTTGCTCTTCAATTCTAAGTATCATATCCTCAAAAAGATCAAAAGCTTCTTTTTTATATTCCATTAACGGATCTTTTTGACCATAAGCTCTTAAATTGATGCTTTGTCTTAGTTTATCTAAAGATAGCAAATGATCTTTCCATTCGGAATCGATAGTGATTAAAAATATTTGTCTCTCGATATGCTTAATTGCTTCGATACTATATTGAGCTTCTTTGCTTGTAAAAAACTTTGTAACTTCGGTTTTAATTAAGTTTTTTACTTGACTCTCATCAACTCCTTCTTTTTTAGAAAATTCAATCAATGGCAGTTTTATATTGTATATTCTTTGTACTTCTTTTTCCAATAAATCCATTTTCCATTGCTCAGGGTAAGAATTTTTAGGAACGCAATCGTCAACAATATCTTCAATTAATTGATCGGAATATTGCGATATTCTTTTAGATACATTTTGATTATTTATTATTTCGTGACGCAGAGAAAATATTTTTCTTCGTTGTTGATTAATTACATCATCAAATTTGAGTAGATTTTTGCGTATTTCGTAATTACGCAATTCAATCTTTCTTTGTGCACCTTCTAAAGTTTTGGTGATCCATGGATGAAATATAGCTTCATCATCCTTAAGGCCAAAAGTGGATAATATAGATTGTAATTTTTCTGAACCAAAAATGCGCATCAAATCATCTTCCAATGATAAATAAAATTTAGTACGCCCAATATCTCCTTGACGACCAGATCGTCCACGGAGCTGATTATCAATACGACGGCTCTCGTGACGCTCTGTACCAAGAACATAAAGACCTCCAGCTTTTATTACCTCTTCTTTATCTTTCTTAACTTTATTCTTAATTTCACATATTTCTTTTTCAGAAGGGTTTTTTATCTTGCTAATTAACGAATCAGCATTGCCGCCTAACATTATATCAGTACCACGACCAGCCATGTTGGTTGCAATGGTGATTGCACTAGGTATTCCGGCCTGTTCAATAATTTCAGCCTCCTGTTCGTGATATTTGGCATTGAGAACTTTATGAGGTAATTTATTGGCTTTTAATATTTTTGATAACTTTTCAGAGTTTTCTATACTAACAGTTCCTACTAGAATTGGCTGTCCTTTGTTATGAGATTCTTTTATTGATTCTATTATGGCGTTAAATTTTCCAGATTCAGTTTTGTAAATTTCATCATCTTCATCTTTTCTTGCAATGGCTTGATTGGTTGGAATTTCAACAACTTTAAGATTGTATATTTCTTCAAACTCTAAAGCTTCTGTCATTGCTGTACCAGTCATGCCACTAAGTTTATTATACATCCTAAAATAGTTTTGAAAAGTTATAGAAGCTAATGTTTGGTTTTCATTTCTTACATTTAAGCCTTCTTTGGCCTCAAGAGCCTGATGTAAACCATCAGAAAACCTTCTGCCTTCTTGCATTCGACCAGTAAATTCATCTATTATAATAATTTGACTATTATTAACTATATAGTCAGTCTCGTTTTTTAGAGTCTTGTGCGCTTTTAGAGCTTGATTGATATGGTGCATTATTTTTATATATTTTGGATCAAATAATGATGAATCCTTATCAATCAATTTTTTATCTTTAAGGATATTTTCTACTCTTTCTATTCCTTCATCGGTTAAAAAAATATTTTTTTCTTTTTCTTCAAGTTGGTAATGTTCCTTTGTGATAAGAGGTATAATATCGTTTATAGTGTAATAAAGTTGCGAATTATTTTCAGTTGGTCCTGAAATTATTAACGGAGTTCGTGCTTCATCAATTAAAATTGAATCTACTTCATCAATAATGGCAAAATTATGACCTCTTTGCGTTATATCTTCTGGGTAATATTTCATGTTGTCACGAAGCGAATCAAATCCTAGTTCATTATTAGTTGCATAAGTTATATCGCATTTATAGGCTTCTTTTCTTTCTGAGTCAGAGCTTTCGTTAGTAATGCAGCCAACTGATAAACCTAAAAATTGATGAATTTTTCCCATCCATTGTGAATCTCTTGTAGCCAAGTAATCATTAACTGTTACAACATGAACGCCCTTACCAGTTAAGGCATTGAGATAGCAGGGAAGGGTTGCAACTAAAGTCTTACCTTCTCCAGTTTTCATTTCAGCAATTTTTCCTTGATGCAAAATGATACCGCCAATTAATTGCACATCAAAATGGCGCATATTTAATGTTCTTTTGGCGGCTTCTCTTACTACTGCAAAAGCCTCATGTAATATAGCATCTAGTGTTTTACCATTTTTTATAGATTGTTTAAATTCTGTAGTTTTGTTTTTAAGTTGATCATCGCTTAATTTTGATATTGATTCTTCGTAATCATTAATTTTATTAATATCATGATAGATATTTTTTATGATGCGATCATTTACTGAGCCAAAAAGCTTTTTAGCTAATAATTTAATCATGTTAATTTATGATTTTATGTTATATTTCTTGATTTGATTTCTCTTGATTTTGGGTTGTAATCAAATATCGTAATTTCTGAAATATTTAGATTAAACTTAGTATATTAATTAACGATTTCTAAATTGGCAAATATTAATATATTAAAAAGACCCCCTCCGTAAATCAACGAATTTTGGTAATTTTACTTACAATTAACTTATTTTTTTGTATCAATACCAAATCCAATCTCCCTCGAAAATTAATCCAAACTTGGAATTATAAAAAGGTATCAATATTCTATTGTAATATCAGCGCCACATTGAACTAATTTTTCTGCTATTCTTTCATAGCCACGCTCAAGGTGATAAAGGCGGTTAATAATGGTTTGGCCATTAGCAGCCAATCCAGCTAAAACTAAAGATACCGAGGCTCGTAGATCTGTTGCCATAACTTCGGCTCCATTAAGATTTTTGACTCCTTTAATAATTGCGGTATTGCCATGCGACTCTATATTTGCTCCCATTCTAACTAATTCTAAAACATGCATAAAACGATTCTCAAAAATGTTTTCTTCAATTTTTGACGAACCTTGAGCTATAGTCATTAAGGCCATAAACTGTGCTTGCATATCAGTAGGAAAGCCTGGAAAAGGTTGGGTTGAGATATTTACTGGTTTAATAATATCATCATTTTTAGTGATTTCAATTTCATTATTATTCAAGATATTGATATCAATACCACTTTGTTCTAATTTGCCTTTAAATCCTTCAATTATTGAAGAATTTATATTGGTTAATTTTATTTTACCACCAGTCATTCCAACTGCTATCATGTAAGTTCCAGCCTCGATTCGATCAGCGATTATTTCATGTTTAGTGCCATGCAATTTTTGAACGCCATTAATTATAATTTTATCAGTTCCAGCGCCTTTTACATCAGCTCCCATTGCGTTTAGACATTTGGCAAGATCTATTATTTCTGGTTCACAGGCTGCGTTTTTGATAATGGTTTGTCCCTTGGCTATAGTGGCTGCCATCATTATATTTTCAGTTGCTCCAACTGATACTTTCTCAAATTCTATTTCACAACCAAACAAACCATTTTTAGCTTTAGCGTCAATATAGCCATTTTTTAATTGTATTTCTGCTCCCATTTTTTCTAGCGCTTTTAGATGTAAATCAACAGGTCTGGTTCCAATAGCGCATCCACCAGGTAACGATACTTTTGCCTCTTTGAATCTTGCTAGTAATGGACCTAAAATCACAATAGAGGCTCGCATTTTTCTAACTAAATCGTATGGCGCTACAGGGTTTATTGTATTTTTGCTAGATTTAAAATAAATAACACGTCCTTGATGGCCAAGATCATCATCGGTGCCATCAAGACCAATTTCTACACCAAGATTCTCTAGTAAATTTGCCATAGTGGCGATATCAGATACATGAGGAATATTGGTTAAGGTAAGTCTACCTTCAGTTAAAATTGAAGAAACCATTAATGGAAGGGCGGCATTTTTTGCTCCAGATACTTTTATTGTGCCATTAAGTTTATTTCCACCTCTTATTATTAATTTTTTCATCTATTATTTCTCGTATTTTTTAACAAAATTGTTGAGTAGATTAACACCAAAACCACTAGCTCCTTTGATGGCCATAGCATCACCTTTACCTTTCCAAGCTACTCCAGCTATATCTAGATGAGCCCATTTTGTATCTCCAACAAATCTTTTTAAAAATTGAGCAGCGGTTGTACTACCGGCACCTCTACCAGAGCCAACATTCTTCATATCGGCAATATCGGAGTTTATCATTTGATCATATTCTTCGCCAACTGGCATGCGCCATAGTTTTTCGTTAGTTTCTGTACCAGAATTTATCAAATTATTGGCTAAATTATCGTCATTACTAAATAATCCAGCATAAATATCAGCTAAACAAACAATTATAGCGCCAGTTAGAGTTGCTAAATCGATAATTAATTCAGGTTTAAATTTTGTGTTAACATAGTGTAGGGCGTCTGCCAAAACCATGCGGCCTTCGGCATCAGTATTTATAACTTCAATTGTTTGTCCTGACATTGAAACAACAACATCACTAGGCCTTTGAGCATCTCCTGAAGGCATATTTTCAACTAAACCGACAACTCCAACTGCATTTACCCTTGCTTTTCTTTGCGCTAAATTTCGCATTAAACCAACAACAACTGCAGAACCTCCCATGTCACTTTTCATATCCTCCATATTAGCTGAAGGTTTGATAGAAATTCCTCCAGTGTCAAATGTTACACCTTTGCCAACAAAAGCTAGAGGTTTGTCAGTTTTATTTCCGCCATTCCATTTTAATATAACTAACTTTGATTCTTTGCTACTACCTTGACCTACTGCTAGTAATGAATTCATTCCTAGCTTTCTCATTTGTTTTTCACCTAAAATTTCAACTTTTAGACCATCTTTACTTAGGGATTTACAGATTTTGGCATAGCTTTCTGGGTTTAGAATATTAGCTGGCTCGGATACTAAATCGCGAGTAAAAAATATGTTATTAGATAAAATATCGAGATCTTTAAATTGCTCTTTAGCTTTTTCAGTGTCATCTGTAGTAAAGTTCAAATTTTGAACATAAAATTCTTTATCTTTTTTCTTATCAACAAAATATTTATTAAAACGATAGCTTTGCAATTTTGCTCCAAAAGCAATATTTCCTAAATATTGAGCTTCATTTTCTGATTCTAAATAAATAGTTGCATCAATTATTTTATTAGCATTTAAGAAAGATACTATACGAGACCCGCATTTTTGTAGAGTAATATTGTTAATTTTAGATCCGATACCAACGATAATGATTGGCTTTTTATCGTTAAATACTAAATTAATTTGACTATCTTTGCCGCTAAAATCAAAATTATCTTTTGCTAATTTAACTGATGATTCTGAAGATTTTTTAGCATTTTCTTCGCTTAAAATGATCACAGCAACTGATTTTTTAAGATCTTCAATAGTTTTTTTTTGAACAAATGATATTTTCATAGATTTATTTGTATTTATTAATTAAGCAGTAATAATTGCTTTAAAATGTATTTATGGTATAGTTAAAAGGCAACTAAATTTAATAAAATGATTGAAGCAAAAATTGTTATTCTCTGGTCTTTATTTTCTTTGGGATTTTTTGGTGGTTTTTCACATTGTATCGGAATGTGCGGACCTTTTGTATTGACGCAGATTTCTAATCGTATGCAAAATACAGCAATTGACAATTATGGTAATTTACAAAGATTATATAATTTAGCATTAATACCATATCATAGCGGCAGAATCGTTACCTATTCTTTTTTTGGATTAATTAGTGGTATATTTGGTAAAGCTATGATAGAGTTGAATTTTTTTAAATATATAGCTGCTATTTTATTAATAATTGCCGCTTTAATTTTTCTTAATTATTTTTTTAAAGAAAAGATTTTAAAAATATCATTTAAATTTCATTATCCAAGATTAATAAAAAAAATTATTGGTTTGTTAAAAATAAATCAATTAATTGTAATTTTATTTAAAAATCCAAAAGGTTTAAAGGGATTTTTTTTAGGCATCATCTTAGGTTTTATTCCTTGTGGAATGCTTTATGGAGCAATTGCCTTAAGTTTAAATTTACATGATCCTATGTTGTCAATGCTTGGTATGTTAATATTTGGTTTAGCAACCTTTCCAGCACTTTTTGCTTCTGGATTTGGAGGATATTTTTTTATAAAACGATTGAATTTTATGTTGATTTCAAAGGCAGTAATGTTAATAAATATAATATTACTATTACTATTGGCTGTTGGCTTAATTTCTTAAAAGATTTATAACTATTATGCTTAGTTCTAAAGATACTCAATCCTATAATTACGATATTATAAAACTATTTTCTGTTGCTGCTGTTTTTTGGGGTGTAGTAGGATTCTTTGCTGGAGTTTTTATCGCCTTACAGATGGCGTTCCCGATTTTAAATCTAAATTTAGAATGGACAACATTCGGTCGCTTGCGACCTTTGCATACATCCGCGGTAATTTTTGCTTTTGGAGGCAATGTTTTGTTTGCAACTAGTCTATTTGTTGTGCAGAGAACATCGCAAACTCGTCTTTGGGGTAGCGATAAATTGTTAAAATTTATTTTTTGGGGTTATCAAGCATTTATTACAATGGCGGCTTATGGTTATTTAAATGGTATAACGCAAGCCAAAGAATATGCTGAGCCAGAATGGTATGCTGATTTTTTCTTGGTTATAGTATGGGTGTGTTATTTTTTAGTTTATATTATGACTCTAAAAAATCGTAAAGAATCTCATATTTATGTAGCTAACTGGTTCTATTTAGCTTTTATTGTGACGGTAGCGGTTTTGCATATAGTTAATAACCTATCTATCCCTATAAGATTAGATAGCTCTGTTAGTTACCCTATATTTGGAGGGGTTCAAAGTGCAATGATTCAATGGTGGTATGGTCATAATGCTGTTGGTTTCTTTTTAACAGCAGGTTTTATAGGTATTATGTACTATTTTGTTCCTAAGCGTGCAAATCGACCTGTTTATTCTTATCGTTTATCTATTTTGCATTTTTGGTCGCTAATTTTTATTTATATATGGGCTGGTCCGCATCATTTACATTATACTTCTTTACCTGACTGGGTTCAAACTCTAGGCATGACATTTTCTATTATGCTATGGATGCCATCATGGGGTGGTATGATAAATGGTATCATGACTCTTTCTGGAGCTTGGGATAAATTGCGAACTGATCCAGTTATGCGTTTTTTGATTACTGCCGTAGCTTTTTATGGCATGAGTACATTCGAAGGACCGCTCATGGCAATCAAATCAGTTAATGCACTTTCTCACTATACTGAATGGACAATTAGTCATGTTCACTCAGGAGCTTTGGGCTGGGTAGCTTTAATCAGTTTTGGTGCTTTATATCATCTATTTCCTATATTATGGAATAAAAAAGGTCTTTATAGTGATAAATTAGTATCAACTCATTTTTGGTTAGCTACTATTGGTATAGTCCTTTACATAACTTCAATGTGGATTGCAGGAATTATGCAGGGATTGATGTGGCGTTCTTACGATGATATGGGATTTTTGCAATATTCATTTATTGAAGTTGTAAAAGCTTTGCACCCGCTTTATTTAACTAGAGCATTAGGAGGTATATTTTTCTTAACTGGTGCATTGGTAATGGCTTATAATCTCTATAAAACAACAAAATTAAAAAATGCTTAAACATCATGATAAAATAGAGCGTAACTCTATTTTATTGTTAATACTAACTGTTATTATGATTTCAATAGGCGGAATTGTTGAAATTGCTCCCCTTTTTCGTATCGAAACCACGATTGAAAAAGTTAAAGGTATGCGTCCGTACACTCCTCTTGAATTAATTGGCGCTAAAATTTACAAAAGAGAAGGTTGTTATGGCTGCCATTCGCAGCAAGTTAGGGTTTTGCGTGATGAGGTTGAAAGATATGGACATTATTCTTTAGCAGCAGAAAGCATGTATGATTATCCTTTCCAATGGGGGTCAAAAAGAACTGGTCCCGATTTAGCAAGATTAGGTGGCAAGTATTCTGACGAATGGCATGTGCGTCACTTAATAAATCCAAGAAGTGTTGTACCGGAATCGATTATGCCAGGATATGAATTTTTGATGTATCGTAATGCCAATATTGAAGAAATAGCTTTAGATATGGAGGTTTTAAGTAAAATTGGCGTTCCTTATAGTAGGTTTATGATTAATAATGCTGCTTCTGATGCTGTAATTCAAGCTTCAAACGAGCGTGACTCTGAATTTTTACTAAAAAGATATGGCGCCAAAGTTAATGTTCGTGATTTTGATGGCAATCCTTATAAAGTTTCGGAAATGGATGCTTTAGTGGCTTATTTACAATCTTTAGGAACATTTGTTGATTTTGCTACTTTTGATCCAATAGATCCTAAGAAAAATGATAAAGAAAATTTACAATAATGATTGATTTTCTAATAAAAATTTCACCTATTATCGGTACTTTGCTTTTTTTTAGTATATTTTGTTATATAGTTTTTATAGTTTTTAAAAAAGATGCTAAAAAGAAGTTTGATATTTATTCAAAAATACCAATGGAAGATGATAAATAATTATGATTAAAAAAAACGATAAAGAAGAAATTAATAAGCCAGATACAACTGGTCATGAATGGGATGGTGTAAAAGAATATAATGTTCCGGCACCTAGATGGTGGCTTATTGTTTGGATAATAACTATTATTTGGTCTTTTTGTTATTGGTATTTTTATCCAACTTGGCCAACGGAATATGGCAATAGTATTGGTAAGTTAAAATGGACTCAAGGTAATCAGCTTAGTGAATCACAGGCTGAAATCGATCGAATTAGGGTAAAATATCTTCAAAAAATCGATGAAAAAAGTTTTAAACAAATTTTATCTGATAAGTATCTTTTAGAATTTGCCTTAGTTGGCGGTAAAGCAGCATTCAAAGAAAATTGTGCAGCTTGTCACGGTAGTGGAGCCCAAGGTTTTAAGGGTTATCCTAATCTCAATGATGATGATTGGTTGTGGGGTGGTAAAATAGATGATATTTATTATACTTTGCTTTATGGTATCAGATCTGGTCATGATAAGGCGCGATTCAATGTTATGCCATCTTTTGGTCGTGATAAGATTTTAAATAAAGAGCAAATCAATGACGTAATTGATCATGTACTCTCTCTTTCTGGTAAAAACAAATTAAACGATAAAGGGTCTCAAATATTTGCCGCTAATTGCGCTTCTTGTCATGGAGCCAGTGGAGCTGGTAATCAAGAGTTAGGAGCGCCAAATTTGACTGATAAAATATGGTTATATGGTTCTGATAAAGAAGATATCTATAATACTATTTATTATTCAAGATATGGTGTAATGCCATATTGGAGTGATAGATTGGATAATGCTGTAATCAAGCAGCTAGCGATTTATGTTCACTCTTTAGGTGGTGGAAGATAGTAATATTGTTTCTTTAAATGGTTTTCAGCAACTTTATTAAAATAAATGACGATTTACTTGCCTTGCATAAAATTGGCAGGTTACATCATGCCATAATTATTGATGGAAAAGATGGTATAGGTAAGTCAAAATTTGCCCAACAATTTGCAAATCAAATTTTACAATCAGCGCAACAATTTCATCCTAATATATTGTTAATTGCTAACGATAAAAAAAAAGAAATAACTGTTCATCAGATTCGCCAAATATCTGATTTTGTTAATAAATCTCCAGCAATAAATAATGATAAATTCGTTATTATTGATTCAGCATGTCAAATGAATAACTTTGCATCTAACTCTTTATTGAAGATTTTAGAAGAGCCTAGGCCAAATAATTATTTGTTTTTAATTAGTCATAATATTGCTAAAATTTTACCAACTATATATTCAAGATGTCATGTTGTTAAAGCTAAAAGTCCTGACATAGATCAATTTACCGCGATTGTTAAAAATCATAATATTGATTTAAATGATGATCAAATAAAATTTCTTAACGAAATTTGTGATGGCTCTATATCTTTACTATTAAATGATGGTAAAAATTTAATTAAAATATATCAGCTATTATTAAATTCTTTTATACAAAGTAAATTGAGTGATGATTTATTAAAGATGGCTTCAGATAAGGAGTTTAATTTTACAATTTTTGTTTTAGCGATAGAATTTTTTATTAATCGTTTATTAAAAATTATATCTGATGTCAAGATAGAGTTATTCTTTAATGAAGAGATAGCTTTAGAAATAGTATCAAAAAAAGTTTCTTGGCAAAAAGTAGAAAAGCAAATTGATGAAATATTAAATATAGCAAACAAAACTGATAGATTTAGTCTAGATCGAAAAATTAGCGTTATAAATATCTTTAATAGTCTTAATTATGCTTAGTGCTATTGGTCTTATGAGTGGAACTTCTTGCGATGGTATTGATTTATCCTATATAAGAAGCGACGGTAAGAATAAAATAGAATATCTTGGTAATCAATTTATTGAATATTCTGCTGATTTTAAAAATAAGCTAAAATACATATTGCAAGGTAAACCATCTTTACTTGAAATAAAGTTAATAGAAAATGAATTAACCATGCTTCATGCAGATATTGTTAATTATTTTCTACAAAAAAATAATATCGAAGCCAAAGAAGTTGATCTGATAGGTTTTCATGGTCAAACGATACTACATAGGCCTGATAAAAAGATAACATGGCAAATTGGTAATTCTGATTTATTGCAAAATCAAACAAAAATCAAAGTTATATCTAATTTTCGCAATCCTGATGTTGCTGCTGGTGGTCAAGGAGCTCCATTAGTTCCAATTTATCATTTTTATTTAATTAAAGATAAAACTATACCAACCTTAATTGTTAATATTGGTGGAATTGCCAATTTAACTTATTTTAACAACTTAGATCAAAATTCACTAAAAGCTTTTGATTTTTGTTTCGGCAATGCTTTATCTGATGATTTGGTTAAAAAGAATACTGATTTAGATTTTGATCAAGATGGTAATATAGCAATTCAAGGTAAAATAAATTT
The DNA here is from genome assembly GCA_023262945.1 of Rickettsiales bacterium. Taxonomy (GTDB): domain Bacteria; phylum Pseudomonadota; class Alphaproteobacteria; order Rickettsiales; family UBA1997; genus UBA1997. The sequence goes on from JALQXY010000166.1 coordinate 15,509, forward strand.
TGATATAGCTAACGATATATTGCAAAATAAAATATTTCATTTGGAACCTCCGAAATCTTTTGATCGTCATGATTTTGATCAAGTAACAAAATATGTAAATAATCTTGAATTACCTGATGCGCTGGCAACTTTATCTTATATTTTTGCTAAAGTCTTGCAAATAAATATTAAGAAATTTTTACCAATATCTCCAAAAAAAATAATAATTTGTGGTGGCGGCAGGAAAAATAAAGCAATTATTTCTCAAATAAAGCAGCAAGTAGAAGATATTAATATAATTATTGCTGAAGATTCAAATCTTAATGGCGACTATATTGAATCAGAAGCATTTGCTTTTTTAGCGATAAGAAAATCATTAGGTTTTACTATAACTATTTCTCAATAGTTAATTATATTATTTTCTATCTTTAAAATTGATATAAATCAGTTGGATTTTAACTTCTTCTTTTTGATTAAAAGAGACCTTTGTATAAATTCGATTTTGGGTAATTTTACTTACAATTAATTTATTTTATTTGTAGTAATACCAATTCCCACCTAAAAACATACAAAAACTAAACAATCTGACTTTATCTTTTTGGCTAAAAATTACAAAAAGCCTTAAGCCCTATAGCTATAGGACTTGCATTTTTTACAATTTTTATCTTAAAATATTTTGTCATATTGTTTATTTTTAGATGGGAATTGGTATAAGTTACAGATTGCTCGAAAAAAATGAAATAAAACACAATTAAAAAGAGCGTTACCATTTTATTAATTGATCAATGTCGATATTATGGATTAATCTATTATTAATCAATTAATTTTATTAAATCTCACCTCAAAATTGACTGATTTGCAGTGGTCTTATTAAGCTGTACTAATATGAATTTATTTTATAGATAGATGGAATTTTTCTTTGATAAGAGATCTTCAAATTCAAATGATTTTCCAGAGCTAGTTTGTTTCCTTAATATAGAAAGTGGCTTTTTATTTTTGGGGATCACTTCCTGATCTTGAATATTGCAAACCTCTAATGGTGGCAATTCTTTTATTGATCCATCATATTGAACTACAACATATTTCTTTGCCAATTCAGCAATTCTTTCTTTGCCTAGGCTACTAAATTTTTCATTAATTTTTTTAGCAATTTCTGGTAGCAATATTTCTGGTATATAATCAAGACCCGAATTATGAATTTGTGAGCCAAATCTTGAAAAAGCAAAGTGAGGATTGTTACCAATTAATCGAATTTCAACCACGCCATTTGTTGAATCTGCTTTGGAAATTCTCATTGTAGCATCTTTAGCCGCAATTTTTTTATGCTCTAGAAATGCCATTGCCTTTTCATCTAGCTTTATATAATCGGTTCCTGTTAATTCTTTTAATAAACCTTTTTTTAAATCCACTCTAATTGCAATTTCTTCTTGATCACGAATTAATCCTTTATGTTTAGTGGATTGATCTACAATTATTTCTTGAATTGTTCTAAAGAATTCTATAGCAAGTGCATTTAATTTTACAATTTTATCATCCGTTTCTAATGTGTGAATTTCAGGCAATAATACATTCTTACCTTGATATTCCAGTGATAAGTTTAACTGAATATTAGCCTCATTAAAAGATAAACCCATTTTATTGGCATGAAGATTTAGGTTATGTTTTTCTGTTCTAAGTTTTGGCAAGATGTCTTCTATTTTATCAGGTCCAAAGCTTACTTCATTGGCATGAATCATATCAAATAATTTTTCATGCAATTTACCTTCTTTAATTAACGAGACTATTCTTTTTCTTTTGTTTATTATTTTTTCTTGATTGGTATCTTTGCAATATTTATTTGCATCTACCACATCATCAATTGAAATATTTTGATTTTCTTCAATTATTAATAATTTATAAAAATAGATTTCAATAGGTGACAAAGATTCTATTAAGTTAAAAATAATATCACATTCTTGATATCCGGCATTCTCAAGATCTTTTTTTATTAAAAATAAATCAAATTTCCTAAAATTACTTTGTTTTTCAGTGTCATCTTTTTCGATTTGTTTGAAAAATAATATTTGCTCTATATTAGAAATTATAGAGCTCTTTTTATATTCTTCTTGTTTTTTTGCTCTAGCATCTAAATCTGTAAATATTTCTTTTAAGGCGATATTAATGTTTACTGGATTATCTTCTTTATTGACTATGTTAACAGATCCAGATTTATTCGTTAGTGGCGTTAGGGTAAATTCACTTTCAATTCCAACCTTTAATTCGGATTCAAATTTTTCTTTTAAATCTCTAGAATAAATTGTAATTTCTTGATCAATTTTACTTTCTGACTTTTCTAGTAAAGGAGTCGCGTTAAAATCATGTGTATGATTTTGTTTTATAAAAGCAATAAATTCTGTTTTAAGCTCATCTTTGATAGCAATGTTTAAAGCTTTTCTTAAATATATCCTAAAATTGGTTATTTGATTTAATAAAGCATGATTTTCTAAATCGTCCAATCTTAGAAATGAAGAATTTTTTTCTAATTCAAAAGCTTTATCTAATTTTCTTAAAGTTTCTTCATTAAATTCTTCTAATCTTAGTTGATTTATAATTTTATCTTTATTTTCTTGGCTTAGATTAGAAAATATTATTTTATAAAATTGACCAAAATTATAAAATATTCTTGCATGAGCATGCTCATATTTATTTTGATAATTTAATAATTCATTTTGTAAATCTAGCAATTCTTCCTCTGAGCACGTTTTATATTTTGTAATTTTTTCGATTTGATTAAAAATTTCTGTAGTAAAGTCTGATGCTGCTGTTTTTGTTATATCTGTATTATAAAAATTATCTTGATAGAATTTACTAAAATCTAACAAAATACGATCAAGAGTTTCATCTTCATGGTCATCTTTAAGCGCAATCATTTGCTGCAAATAAGAGGTGAGCTGAATAATTGAAAATATATGATTTATAGTTTGAACTTGCTTTGTTTTTTCTAGCTCGCTCCAATTTGTATAAATTTCATTTAAATTGATTATAATATTTCTAATAGTCATTTTTTATCCATAAGATCAATTAAACTCAAAACTTTTAAAGATGGGATTTGATATAATATTATGATCTAATGACGTAAATCAATTTTATATTTATTGATTCAAAATTCAAATATTAGTATTTGTGGTGATTTTTTTAACTATGAGGTATCTTATTATAAAATTTGATTAAATTAAATTAATTTCATCTTGTGTTATTAAAAATTCTATCGCTTGATGCAAATTGGTAAAAATGTATCTATAGATTTGCTCCCTTACTTCACGATTGCGAGTAGCTTTAAAGGCTGTTCTAACATTTAGTTCTTTTTTAAGTAAGTTGATGCCAATATTATAAGCAATTTTGCGAGCCATTTCCCCTTTTCTTGTAAGGCGGCTTTGATTTACAAAAATATTTTCTTTGTAATTATCGATTGATGTTAGCATTTTTTCAATGTCTTGTGCTATATATTCGCGAGTTTGGTTTATTATGTTAGGATTGGATTTTTTAAAAATATTATAAGCTACTTTTAACGGAGAGTACAAAAAGGAAGAATTTAAATGCTTATTAATTCCAGCTTCTATGAGTTTGGTTAAATCTTTTGCAAAATTATAGTTAACAAGATCTGTCATTGCAAAAATATTAATTGGTAGCGGGAGAGGGACTTGAACCCCCGACCAATGGATTATGATCCCACTGCTCTACCGACTGAGCTATCCCGCCAATGTAAAGAATTATAGTTTTTATTTCTAAAAATTATAACTATACCGTTTTAACCTAAAAAACATTAATTTAAATTTAATAAATTATCCGTTTTTAAGTTAAAATAGTATAAAAAAAGATTTAACTTGATGTTATACCAAACTTCATCTTTAAAGCAGTTAAAAATAAACGATTAAATTCTTTATCTTTTTGGCTTGAGATTTAATCAAATAAAACAGTTTTGACAACTTTTTTATCATTAAATCGGCGAAGAAAAGCTCAAGTTGCATGGGTATATGACTTAAGGCTTTTTGCAATTTTTAGCCAAAAAGATAAAGTCAGATTGTTTAGTTTTTATATGTTTTTTAGGTGGGAATTGGTAATACCAATTCCCACCTAAAAATAAACAATATGACAAAATATTTTTAAGATAAAAATTATAAAAAACGCAAGTCCTATACATATAGGGCTTAAGGCTTTTTGCAATTTTTAGCCAAAAAGATAAAGTCAGATTGTTTAGTTTTTTTATATATATATATATATATATTTAGGTGGGAAAAGAATTTAATTTTTCTAGGGTGAGAATTAACATCCTCAGCCTCCATGATAAAGGCTTCTTTTAATGTTAAATTGATGTGATCAAGAGACTGATTATATCCAGATCTCTTCTTGTCATCTGGATTGATCTGCCACCTTTCAGATAAGATTAAAAAATCATCATTATTTTTGATATCAAGCCACGCCCCAAAAATAACAAATTTTTTCTCATGGTTTACATGTGAGCAACTCCAAGTTCAATTTTGGCAAGTTGCTCCTTCTTGTTCGATAAATTGTTTTTTATTCATACCTAATTATTAACTAAATTACAAAACCCATTCAATAATTCCATTTGCTTAACACTCTTTGGATTAGCTTCTATTAAATTTGGATTCATTACGATTATAGATAAGCACTGCGCTCTTGAAATCGCTACATTTAAACGATTTTTGCTATATAAAAACTCAATATTTCTTGGCAAATCCTCGTAAGAAGAAGTGGCAAAAGAAATCATCACAATTGGTGCTTCCTGTCCTTGAAATTTATCAACAGTGCCAACTTTTGCACCTTTTGGCAAGATTGATGTTAGATAATTAACTTGAACATTATATGGGCTAACAACCAATATGTCATCAATTGTAATAGCTCTTTTAGTTCCATCTTTATCTGTAAATTCTTGTCCGAGTAGCTCTTGATATTTGTCCTTTATAATTTCTGCTTCCTCTACGCTTTTTTGTGAACAATTTTGATGATTGGCATTTATGATATGAATTCCTTGATTTGGTAAATCGCTATTTTGCAACTGAAGCTTTCTTAAAGAAGTACTTTGATCTGATTTTAATCTTTTGTCATAAAAACTTTCAGAAATAAAATCACAGATCTCTGGTCTCATTCTATAAGTTTTGCTAAGAAAGATTCCTCTATTACTAGCAATGGTTGATTCATCTTGTAATAAAAATTCTAAAATTGATTTTCCCGCTTCTCCTGGATGAGTTCCTTGAATTGGTTGGCCAAGTTGCATTTGGTCACCAATGAGAATAATATTTTTAGTGCTATTTGACATGGCTACAATATTGGCTAACGCAACTTGTCCTGCCTCATCTATGAATAAATAATCAAGCTGATTATCTAAAGCCTCATCACTAAAAAGCCATGCAGTACCTGCAAATAAGCTATTATTTACAAAATCTATATCACTATTTTTGCCTTTATAATTTTTAATAAATTCTCCTTCAAAAGCATCATCACTAGAATCTTTTTTGATTCCGTTGAAGCTAATATTTTCTCGTAAGGCGACTTCTTCAATTTTGGTAAGTAAATTATCGATTGCTTTATGTGAATTTGAAGAAATGCCTATTTTTTTACCGGACTTTAACAATTCAACAATAATATGGCTTGTCATATAAGTTTTTCCTGCTCCTGGAGGGCCTTGAATGAATAAATAGCTATTATCAAGCTCACTGATTGCATTTAATGATTCATCAATAACATCTTTGTTTTTATCTAAAACTTCTTCACCAGATTTTTTGTTTAAAAATCTAGGCAAAGCTCGTAATAAAATTTCAAAAGCAACATCCTTTTCTTCTTTTTGATTTAGATATTTATCAGCTATTTTATAAAGCGACTTTCTAATGATTTTATTATCAATTAGGCCATCAGATGAAATTGATAAACTATCACTTAAGTCTTTATTGCTACTTTTAATTTTTACGATCAGATTCTCTTCATCAATTTCAAATATTGTACCAACTTTCTCATCTAAATTATGGCAATTTTTAACATCACTTCCTGCTTTTAATTTAAATTCTTGTGGCGGAAAATTGTAAGAATAAATCAATGATCTTTTTTCAGAGACTGGATCACCAAATTTAGTTAATCCTGCAATTGCCTCATTATCATCCAATAATTCATCGTCGGTTTTATTTTGCCTTTCAAACATTGCCCACCAAACTGGCTTATTTTCTCGATTGTGAAATTCTAATAGATTTGCAATTTGAACATTGAGCGAATTTTCATTTTCATCAAAATTATCTAGGTCAATTCCAAGTAATTTTTGATATTTTTCATATTCAATTTTCCAATCTTTTCTTTCTTCTTTTGATATTTCTTGATTTTGATTTAACTCAAACCAGCTAGCAGATTCTGGTCTTAACTTTAAAAGCCAATCACGCAGCAATTTTGTTGAAATGCAGTCAATTTCATTATATTCTTCAATTTCTTTTAAAAGATTATTATCACCAGTTTTTTGCCAATTATTATAAACAACAATACTTTCAGCGGCAGTTGCAACTTCGCCTTGCCTTTTTTCCATGTAAAAGCTTTCAAGATTTTTTATTGAATAGCCTTCCTCACTGGTTCTAATCGCTTCTTTTACAACCAAATATAGATCAACAAATTTTTTTGCTTGAAGCAAATTATCTAGCCTTTCTTCGTAAAGTCCAAATTTACAGGATAGTCTTTTTAATGCGGTGGTTTCATAGTGATTATAGTGATAAATGTAAGCGAATGGAAACTTAACTAAATGATCGCAAATAAACTCCATAAACTCTTTAAAAGCTTGCCTTTCTTCTTTTAAATTATGACCCCAGAAAGCTTTAAATATGGGCTTACTATCTTCAAAATAATAAACTCCAAAAAGATATTCCAAACCGCCATCATATAGTGGATCTCCTTCCATATCGAAAAATAAATCACCATCATTTTGCTTTGGTAGACGATCAAAACCTTTGCTAAAAGAGTGATTAATTATTTCAAATTTATTCTCACCAGTTTTTCTTTGATGATTTTGTAAAGTTGCTTGTGATTTTAAGCGAGTTAGTATTTCAGGATTTAAATCAGGAATTATATTTCCTTCAAAATTTGCCAAATCTTCAATTTTTTTAATTCCTGCTTTTTCTAATTTTTCAATTTGAGCATTATTGATATTAGCTATTAGGCTTAAATGATTATCTTCTTGCCAAATTTTGTTACAGTAATCTTGCCAAGAGCATAATTTGCAATGTGAACAGGGTTTTGGATATGAATCAGAGTTTAAGTGCTTGATGTAATCTTCAAAGCGATTTTGGCATTTTTTAAAATAAGCAAAGAATTCAGATAATTTAAAGCTATATTGTTTTTTATCTCCCAAATATAGATGAATATTTTGCGAAATAACTCCCATTATATTACTGAGCAAATCAGCATAGACACAAAGTTGAATAATATATTTTGCTTCACATTTCTTGCCAAGTTTAGTATCTAAAACCTCATAAGAATAATTGCCAAGATTTGATTGTTGCCTGCATTTTATTAAAAAATCAGCAAATCCTTGCCAATTGTCATTTTTTAAAACCGCCTGATAAATAACATCATAGCCATCTTTTAAAGCTTCAATTGTCTTGGCAATTCTATCATTAATGGGTAAATCGGGATCAATTTCACAAATTGATTTTCCCTCGATTTTTAACTTTTGCAAATAGGCCTTTTCGTGCTCTATACCTTTTTCTTGAAGTAATTTGCTCGAACTATCCTGCTCTTTTTTGGTTAAATCTTCACTTAAGCTTTTAACATCCAAAAAACTAGCATGATGACAAGCAAGAAAAGTGGTTAAATCAGATGGTGAAAATAGATATTTACTGCTGTCAGTCTTTTGCATTAAAATTGTATTTTATTAAAAATAGAAGAAACTAAAATAATTTCTAAAATTATCTTTCTTTTGCCTTGTGTTCAATTATTTTCATTTATAAAATAAAGGCAATAGTTTCCACTAAAAATTTGTTAATTTTTTTAAAATACAAAAATATAACAAGTGCAAGAGATATAATGACAGTTAAAGATTTAGCCGCATATCTAAAGATAGCAGAAAAAACAGCATATCGTTTTGCATTAGAAGGTAAAATACCTCTTTTTAAGGTTGGAAGTGCTTGGAGGTTTAGAAAAGGCGAAATTGATCAGTGGATAGAAAAACAAAGAAAAGATAAAAAATAACTAATAATTATGGATAGATCTAGCAACGATATTGTAAGTAAACGCATTGATAATTTAAGAATTAAATTATTAGATCTAACTAGAAGAAATCCTCTTATATCAACTAGATTCTCTGAAAAATCTAATTCACTGATAAGAGTTATTGATGAGGTTCCAGATATGATTCTGGAGTCAATAATTTCTCATGAAATGAAAATTTCTCCGTTACCAGATTTAAATATAAATCCTAAAGATGAGAATACGCAAATATTTCATAATACTTTTACAGAGGCTAGATTAAATGATGAAATTTACCTAAAAAGAATTGAAGAAATAGATGAAAATGATAGTGATGCATCAAATTTATTTTCTCAAGCCGAGCGTCAACTAAAGGATCGAATAAGAGAGAAATTAAAATTGCCACCCAGACAAACAAAGAGAAATTTGTCGCTTCAACAGCATGCAAAAAACCATGATATATCGCCACAATATGAACTTCCAAATCAAACTCAAGCTCATAAAGACGGAAGACATTCGGATAAAAATATTCAAACTCTATTATTACCAGATGTATTAGAAAGGCGCTTAAATTCTTTATACAGCAAAGAAAAATCATGGAAAGAAGAAGCTGGAATAAGTGTTTTACATATAGCGTTTGGTTTTTTGGAGTGGCAAGATGGAAATAATAGCTCTAATCAATTTTCTCCACTTCTTTTGCTCCCAGTGCAAATTGAAAAAAAACGCACAAAACAAGGTTATGAATTTTGGATTAGTAGTGAAGAAGACGAAGTAAAAGAAAATAAGATATTAGCTGAGAAGCTTCGACTGGAATTAGGTATAATATTGCCAGAATATAATGGACAAGGTCTAGAATCCTATTTTAAAGAAGTGGTTGATCAAAATCCAAATAATATTACATGGAACTTAAGAAGATTTGTTGCAATCGGCGTATTTCCTTCTGCCAGATTAGCAATGTATCATGATTTAAATCCAGAATATGACTTTGGTTCACATGATATAGTTTCCACTATCCTTGGAGGATCAAATCTTGGCCAAGATAATACGCCATTTGGAGATGAATATGAAATTGACGAGCCAGAAATTGAAGTCAAAGTTCCATGTCTTATTACGGATGCAGACTGTTCTCAATTTAGTACCATTGTCGATATTTCTGATGGTAAAAATTTAGCCGTTGAAGGTCCCCCTGGAACTGGAAAATCACAAACTATTGTTAACACTATTGCTAATATGCTGGCAAAAGGAAAGAAGGTGCTATTTGTAGCAGAAAAGTCAGCGGCTTTAGAAGTTGTGAGATCGAGACTAGAATCTTTTTGTTTAGGAGAGTTCTTACTACCATTGCAAGCAAACAGATCTACCAAGGAACAGGTTATATCATCTATTAGAAACAGAGTTGAGATGAGGCCGTGCGAAAATGTCGCAGAATTATCTTCTGCTTTTAAGAAGTTTAAAGAGGCAAGGCAAGAGATAAAACTTTATATAGATATATTGTCATCAAAATATGGTAAAACAAACTTCATTATACATGAGATCCTTGGAAGAAGTATAAAATATTCTAAATTGATAAACAGCCTTCCTGAAGAAATAAAGAACTTGCCCTTGCCCAATCTAGAAAACCTTAATTCAGATGAGTTGGAAGATATATTGTCAATTTGTAAAGAAATAGAAAATTCACATGAAGAAATTCTTAAATATAATAGCTATTGGAAATATTCTAAAATTCCAAATATAGACCCCTTTAAGGCTAATGAGATATTAAAATTAGCAAAAAATGTATCAAACAAATTTTATGTCTCATATAATTGTCGAAAAGAACTTGAGGAATTTGGAATAAATATAGATACAAATATTGAGAAATTATCTAAAATTGATTCTGCAATTAATGATATATCTGATAACCTATCAAATAACCTCTTAGAGATTCTAAAGAGAATAGATTCTATAGAAAAAATTAACTCGGTAAAGAATTATTTAAAAAATTTAAATTTATGGTTAAAAGATAGAGACGTCGTCATGGAGAATATCTCTCTCGAGTTAGATAAGGTTTCATTGAGTAAGTTGCGGAATATAAAGGCCATTGCAGAAAAATATAATTTGGATTCTATAAAAGACGATGAACTAGATTTGGCAATAAATAAAATTCAAACTCAGCTAGATGATTATAATAGTATAATCAGGTTATATCAAGATGCAGAAAAAATACAAAAAAAGGTAAAAGAAATTGATTCTCATAATTTTGTAAAAATTTCAGATCTAATATATAAGTTTTCACGAGAATCGTTATCGCTCAGGAAGGAAGAGTTAAATGATCCGTCAATACAGTCAATATTATCTAGGCAAGCAAGGAAGTTAGATACTCTTAAAAAAGAGAGGGAATTTTTAGAAAAAGAGTTTTATTTGAACTTGATTCTTGAATCGGAAAACATTAACAACCATATTTCAATACTTACAACATCAGGTATTTTTTCTTTTCTTTCATCTAATTATAGAGCCACAAAAAAATTTTATTTTTCAATTAGTAGAAATAAAATTTTTAAAAAAGAGAAGGCCATTACTGATCTCAAGAAGTTACTAAAATGGCAATCAGAACTAAAAGATTTTTGCAATAATGAAACATTGAAAAAAATTATTGGCTTACATTTTGATGGAATAGAAACTAATCTTACTCCATTCGAAGATACTATATGCTTTTTTCAAGAATTAGAAGATATTGTATTATTTAAGAATTGTGGTGAATTAAAAAAATTTATACAATTTGGAGATCTAAATGATTTGCGTGATTGTTTTGAAATAAACTTTGATCATCCAATACGTAAAATTAAAAAAATCACCTCTGAAGAGTTAGATATAAAAGCAATTAATACAAAAAAACTTCTTAAAGAATGTAGCGATGAGATTAATTTCATCAAAAATGAAAAAAATAACCTTTTTGTTAATTCTGATAAATTGCTGCGTAATGAAATATTAGGAATACCAGAATTAATTAATAAATTACTAGAAGATAGGAACTACTTAAGGCAAGAATCTATAATCTCAAATATTTTAGGATGTTCTTTTCAGGCAGAAAAATCAGATCCAAAAGAGTTGGGGCAAATCATTAAAACATCGTTAATTCTTAAGGATATTGAAAAAGAAAACAGAAATGCAATCTTTTATTGTTTGAAGGAAAAAAAGATATCTAATCTTAAAGATGAAATTCAGAAGGTAATTATTTCAGATCAAGATGCATTTAAATCTCTAGAAAAAATTGTTGAACAAATTGATGCAAATCAGACTGACTTGATTCAAAATAGAAATCATAAAGATTTTGCTGATATGCTGGATTTAGCATCTCAAGATAGAGATGGTTTGATATCGTATTCTAAATTCGTCGGCACAAAGAATAAACTGCAAAATTATGGCTACAAATCAATTATTGAGAAAATTTTTGAAGAAGGTTTCAAAAACATTACTCAAATTATGGAAAGTCTTATTATGCGAAATATGGCACAAAAAGTTTATCAAATTCACGGTGATAAACTTTCTTTTTATAATGGAAGTAATCTAAATGCCTTAAAGGAAAAGTTTCAAAAAGCTGATAAAGAAGTTATTAAGTTATCACGAAGAAGACTAAGAAGTAAATTATATAATAATTCAGCTCCCCCATTAGGCAATGGACGTGGTCGAAAAAGTGAGTATACAGAATTATCCCTTCTAAAAAATGAAATCTCGAAAAAGAAAAGGCACATTCCTGTAAGAAAACTAACCCAAAGAGCGGGTAAAGCATTGTTAGAGTTGAAGCCCTGTTGGATGATGTCTCCTTTAGCAGTATCGCAATATTTAGAAAAAGACAGTATAATATTTGATTTAGTTATTATTGATGAGGCATCTCAGATGACCCCTGAAGATTCAATAGGAGCCTTAGTGCGCTCTAGACAGGCAATGATAGTAGGAGATACAAACCAACTACCTCCAACTGGATTTTTTCGTAAAGTTTTGGATGATGAAGATGTTGATGAAGATGAAAAAACTACTGAAGAGTCAATTCTTGAAATGGCAAATTACTCATTTAAGCCAGCCAGAAGACTTCGCTGGCATTATAGATCAAAGAGTGCAAGCCTAATATCTTTTTCAAATAAATATGTTTATGACAATGATTTGGTGGTTTTTCCATCAGCAAACGAAAGAAATCCAGATATGGGAGTCTATTTTGTTAAAGTTAATGGTCTTTATTCTTCTGGCATTAATCCAAAAGAGTCAGAAGCAATGGTTGATGCTATAATTGCATTTATGAAGCAAAATAAACATAAATCTCTTGGAGTTGTGTTATTAAACCAAAAACAAAGAGATTTAATTTTTGATGAATTTAATTACGCTATAAAAGAATACCCAGATGTAAAAAATTATATTGAGTATTGGGAAGAAAAAAATGATGGATTAGAGTCATTTTTTATAAAAAATCTAGAAAATGTACAAGGTGATGAGCGGGATGTTATTTTTATAGGAACAGTTTATGGTCCCGAGGAAGAAGAATCACCAGTAATGCAAAGATTTGGTCCAATCAATGGGATTTCTGGAAAAAGACGTTTAAATGTTCTCTTTTCTAGAGCAAAAGAACGAATTGTTACCTTTTCTTCTATGGTATCTTCTGACATAAAAGCAGAGGAAGATGGTAATGTTGGTGCGTATATTTTAAAATGTTGGTTGGAGTATTCGAATTCAGGAATAATAGAAAAGGGTATTTATTCGAACAAAGAGCCTGACTCTGCATTTGAAGAACATGTAATTAACCAGATAAAATCTATTGGTTGTGAAGCTGTACCTCAGGTCGGAGTCAAAGGCTATTCTATAGATATTGGGGTAAAACATCCAGATTGGCCACATGGTTTTATAATGGGCATAGAATGTGATGGAGCCTCATATCATTCATCAAAGTCTGCTCGTGATCGTGATCGTTTGAGACAAGAAATTTTAGAAAATCTTGGATGGTATATTTACAGAATATGGTCTACTGATTGGTTTGAGGATCCAATAAAGGAGACAGAAAAATTAAGGAATGAAATACAAAATAGATTGAGCTTATTAAAAAACAATGACAAAAAACTATGTTAGAAAGACTTAAAAAAATTGACTTGAGGAAAGCTTGGAAATCTGAAGACCAAGAATTTACTCCTTGGCTTGCCAATGAAGAAAATTTTTAGCCAAAAAGATAAAGTCAGATTGTTTAGTTTTTATATGTTTTTTAGATGGGAATTGGTATAACTGCCCGATCAAAAAAGTATACTAGATTTTTCTTATCATAACT
>JALQXY010000075.1 GCA_023262945.1 Rickettsiales bacterium
CACACGCACACGCACACGCACACGCACACGCACACGCACACGCACACGCACAGGCATGCACACTCTCGCGTGCGAAGCACGCGGGTGTTTGCCACCGGGACTACAACCTGCACCCGCCACGCCTGCGCAAGGACACATAATGACAACAGCCAGCCAGACACACAGCAAAGTGGCGTCTTACGAGGCCGGGCTCGTCACCATACACCCCACAGCAGCAGCACAAATATGATACGATGGTGTAAGTTAATTTTTTATTAACGGTTTTGGGTTAAAATCCAACCAATCTTTAATAATTATAAAGATAAGATTTGTTATTATAAATCTTTAGTTCGACATTACTATTTCAATTTAATACCAAAATTCATCTTTAAAGTAGTTAAAAATAAGCAATTAAATTAGTTTAAAGATGGACTTTGGTATAAGAAATCAAAATAATGACATGATTACTAAAAAACAACAATTGTGTAAATATTTTTTAATAGAATTATTTTTATAAAATTTTATAAAAACTTATGCCATTTTACCTTGGTAAGTAAATTGTCATTGATGTACCAATATTAACTTTACTTTTTATTTTTAATTCACCGCCATGTAATTTGATAAAATATTTTGATAAATAAAGACCAATGCCAGTACCCGCTATTAAAAGTGTATTCTTGGCTCTGAAAAATTTAGTACCTATATTCTTTAAATCATCTTCTGGAATCCCAATGCCACTATCAATCACCCTAATTGCTATTTTCTTTTGATTTGATTTAGCTAATATTTTAATCAAACTATTATTTTTTGAGTACTTGATAGCGTTAGAAATGACATTATTAAATGAATGCTCCAGCAGTTTAACATCGCCACTAAATTCTCTTGGTAAATCTTTAATATTTATTAAAAGTTTTATATTACGATTTTGCGCTAGATTGGCATTTTTACTAATTATATTATGAATAAATTCTTTAATATTGAAATTACCTTTTTCAATTTTTATATTACCATCACCACTTTCCATTTTAGCTAAATTTAACGTACTACCGATTAATCCATTCATGCGCTGAATCCCTGATTTGATTCTATATAGAGATTTTTCAATAACTTCATCATTAATATCTAAACTTCTTATTTTTCTATACAATAATTCTCTAGTTCCATCGATAATTTGCAAAGGAGTTTTAAATTCATGAGATACTAAAGCTACGAACTCATTCTGCATTTTACGCATTTCTTGCTCTTTTTTAAGAGATTGGCGAAGCTCGATCGTTTTTTTCATTAAGGCATGATTACTAATCATAACTTTTTCAACTGATACGGCTCGATCAAAAGCAATAGAGAGCTGATCCGCAATCATTTCAATTACCTCAACTTCATCGGCAAGCCAATTTCTCTGCTGCGACTGATGAATATAAATACCGCCATTGACATTTCCATTAAAAACAGTGGTAACAGCGACTTGAGAAACTAAATAAAAATCATCACATATTTTTCTTATAGGTTCAAAATTACTATCATTTTTTATATCCCTTACGGTGGAGACGGAACTTTTACTATTTTTAGGTAAATACTTCTTATAAAAATAATTTTGAAAGTTAATATATTTGGTAAGAGATTCTATTTTAGCAGAATCATTGCTATCAAACATTGCATTTATATCTTTTTCACAATACTCAGCAACGAAATTGGTAGATGAATCACGATAATCATGTATTATACAACGATCTACTCGAAAATGTTGACAAATTGACTTAGCTACTCTTTTTGCAACTTCATTAATTGATAAATCGGAGATAATGAAAGATGAAATCTGTCTTAATAATCTCTCATTATACAAAGCCCTTTCTACGCTTTTTAAAATATTATCATTTTTTTGCCCTACTTTATTAACATTAGCAGGATTTATTTTACTATTCCTATCACTTTCTACGTGATTTGCAATATCTTCATTAATTTCTAATATTGGATAAAAAGTGAATTTTGCGTGCCTTCTTTTTAAATCATCGATAAATTCAATTGGCTCAAAGTCAATTTTAAATTTTCTTTTTTCTTTTGATTTAAAAAAAGTTGGAATCGATATTATTATAGAACATGAATGAAAATCTTTTATATCCTTTATTAAACGAAAATACTCAACCTGGTCATCTGAAGAGTAGTCTAAATTAAAATCTTCAAATAAGAAATCATAACTTTTTCCCAGAATATCATTACCGCTAATATTAAAAATATTCTGAAAACTTGAATTAGCATAAATAATTGAAAAGAAGTTGGGGTTTTTTATTTTGGACTGACAAATTATTACACCCTCTTCGCTATTATCAAATGACTCGGAATTATTATTTATAAAATCACTATACTTAATACTTTTGCTACGAATTCTTAATAATTCATCATTACTTATATGTAGATTTTTATGATCATTAAACATTTTTTGTTGAAAAAAGTGATCTTTTGTAATATTGAACAAGATTGCTCCTTCGATGAAATAGTATAATAAAACACTCTATCTTTAATTAAGTTTTTGATAAAATAAAAACAAGCAATCTTAACTTTTTTAAAGATCGAGTTTAGTCCAAACACGTTAATAGAAGTTTTATTTAGATCATTAGATCATGGCATAAATTAATTTATATTAACGAATTTGGATTTAACATAAAGCCCACTTTCTATCTTTAAATTACACCAAGCCTTAATCTTTAATTGGATTTTTAATTTATTCTTGATTAGAGTTAAATAAAATGAAGAAAAGAATATCTTTGTAAAACTAAAATTGTATTGAATGACTTCTGTTTTGCAAAGGTCTTCAAAATGAGACTTCAAAAAACATAAAACCACTTTTATAAGTATATGATAAAAACTTATTTTAAGAACTCATCTTGACTGTAACAAAAGTATTACAATAAAAGTAGGTATACTTTTGCAACTTAAGCAATTTGGTTTACCTTAATGCTAGTTTTATCTTGTTTTTGCAGTAAATAAAGTAAATTTTTGCTTTAAAAATATAATAATCTAAAAAATGATGATTAAAATTTAAAGATCCATGCAAATCAACGAATTTTGGTAACTTACTTAAAATTAATTTATTTTATTTGCAGCAATACCAAATAAAATCTTTAAAAGTTTTAAAAAAATTAAAATTCTAACTTCATATTTCTGGCTAAAATGGTATTATTTTCATAGTCATAGAAATAAAAAGAATGAATTCAAAATCATAATATTTTTATTTTTTCTAAATATCCAAATGTATAATTTTATATAGTCTAATGCAAGAAACGGAATTTATTAATCTTTGTGATTATCAGCTTAATAGAATTGCTGACTTACTTGAAAAAAAAGATCAAAACGCTGTTTTAGATATTGATTGCATGGATGGGGTACTAGATATTGAGATTATCAAAACTGGTCAACAATATGTCGTAAATCGCAATTCAGGTAATCAAAAAATATGGTATTCATCACCATTTACTGGTGCGGATTATTTTGCTTACGATGATATAAAAAATGCTTGGCTTAATGATTTAGAGATTGATTTGTTAGATAAACTTTTGCAAGAATTAGAACAATTTAAAATTTTAGAAAATTCTAACAATTAAAACCATCAATTAAAACTATGGCAAAAAAAATCTTACTAATCGAGGGCGATGGTATTGGTCCTGAAGTTGTGGCTCAAGCAAAGAAGATTATCCAATATTTTCATGACAATAGCGATAAAAAGTTCGCAACTTCTTATGCTTTGCTTGGAGGGTGCGCTTATGATAAGTTAGGAACTCCTTTTCCAGATGAAACCTTATCCTTAGCTAAAAAAAATGATGCTATTTTACTTGGTGCAGTTGGTGGGCCTAAATGGGAAGATTTAGATTATTCAGTTCGTCCTGAGCGTGGATTGCTTGGCATTAGAAAAGAGCTTGGTTTATTTGCTAATTTGCGACCAGCTAAAGTTTTTGACGCTTTAGTAGCAGCTTCAACCTTAAAAGAGGAAGTGGTTAAAGGTTTGGATATTATGATTGTGCGCGAATTAACGGGTGATTTATATTTTGGCGAGCCAAGAGGTGTTAAAACTCTAGAAGATGGATCTATGCAAGGTTATAATACTATGACTTATAACTCAAAAGAAGTTGAAAGAATTGCCAAGGTAGCATTTGATTTAGCTAAAATTCGCAATAATAAATTATGCTCTATTGATAAAGCTAATGTTATAGAAACAACCGAAATGTGGCGTCAAGTTGTAAGTAAAATACATAATATTAGTTATCCAAATATTGATCTAAGTCATATGTATGTTGATAATGCTTCTATGCAACTTGTAAGAAACCCTAAACAATTTGATGTTATTGTTACTGGTAATATGTTTGGTGATATTTTATCTGATACAGCGGCAATGTTAACTGGATCTCTTGGTATGCTTCCATCAGCATCTCTTGGTGAAAAGCAAAAAGATGGTCGTCAATATGCTCTATATGAACCTGTACATGGTTCAGCTCCAGATATAGCTGGACAAAATAAAGCAAATCCAATTGCTACTATCATGAGTTTGGCAATGATGTTTAGATATTCCTTTGGTTATGTTTTAGAGGCTGAT
Organism: Rickettsiales bacterium; assembly: GCA_023262945.1. GTDB lineage: Bacteria > Pseudomonadota > Alphaproteobacteria > Rickettsiales > UBA1997 > UBA1997. Next base: position 4,562 of record JALQXY010000075.1, read on the forward strand.
ATCATTGAGAAAGCTATTGAAAATATCTTAAATAAAGGTTATAGAACTGCAGATATTAATAATTTGGCTAATGATTCAGTTTCTTGTGAAAAAATGGGTGATGTTATATTAGAAGAGATAGCTTTACTATTTAACTAACTTTTTAACTAACTTTCTTGATGCGGCTGTTGCAATTATTTTAATTGAATTAGTAAAATATTTGTGAAATTAAGATTAGACGAAATAAAGATTTTATACTTATTATCTAAATCAATGAAGATAAAAAATATTATCCTACTTTGTTTGCTAATTTTTATTAATTCAAACAATTCTTATGCTCAATCTGAAAGGTTAGAAATTTTTGAAAAAAGAGCGGAATGCCTCAAAAATAATGGTATATGGCGTGAATTTGGTAACGGATGCGCTGATAGTTGTGAATCACAATTTAGTGGTTTTATATTTTGTTCAATGGTAATAATTTACGGTTGCGATTGTGGAATTGATTCTTGTTATTATGATAATAAATGCATTTCTCATGAAAAATATGGTATTATAAATGAAAGAAAAATTAAACAAAAAGAATCTTCTCAAGAAGAAGAGTTACGTCAAATACAAAGAAAAAATCTAATAAATGAAAGGATGGCAGAATTAGTTAGTCGTTATAATATAGATTCTGATCAAAATAATAAAACAAATGTCTTTAACAACGAAATTAAGACTAACAGTAATATACATATGTTCTATGGTGTCAGGAATGTCAATCTACCAAATGGCCAAGTAAAGAAAGTTTATTATAATAAAGAGGGTAAGAATGATAATAGCAGAACTAGTGATATTTTTAGATTTACTAAAATAAAAGAATCAAAAAATAATATACAAAAACAACTTTCCAATCTACTTGAAAGCGGAACTCCAACGCCAATAAATAAATCTTCATATAACAATGAATCTTTTGGTAAAAAGAAACCATCATCAATTTCTTCGATTTCTTCTTTCTTTAAAAGTCTTTTTGGTAATGATGAAAAATATTCTACAGAAAATAATTCTATTAAAGAGGGCGATGATTTTATTAAAGAAAATAAAAATATTGCAGATGATAAATCAGAAAGAAGTACATTGGAAGAAGGCGCTCCTAAAAGGATACCAATATTACCTAATGAATTACAACTTTAAAGATGTTTATATTAAGCAATAAAAATCTATATATTTTGCTTATCGTACTTAATCGTATAGGTGGCCTATGTCTTTTTTTTGGAGGTATTTTATATTTATTATCTCTTATCAGTTTTAATTATAGCGATATTTCTTTTAACACTGCATCAACCAGTAATATTTTTTATAATTGGATTGGTTCTTTTGGTTCTCATTTGGCAGACTTATCTTTGCAGCTTATTGGTATAGCTTCTTTTATATTATGTATTATTGCTATTAAATTAGGTGCTAGTCTTGCTATTTATGGCTCAGTTAAATATATGTTATTAAAATTAACTTTAATACCATTATCTATTTTATTTTTTACAGTTTTTCTTGCTATTATACCAAATCCTGATTTTTGGTATTTTGTATCTTTGGGTGGAGTTAATGGATCCTTTATTCTTAAAAAAATATTATTGCTTAAAATTTCTTTTATTAATTTATGGGTTTTGATGTTTTTATCATTATTTCTTTTTCTTATAACTTTTTCATTTATTGTAAGTATTAATTGGCAAGATTGGCGTTATTTCTATCGATATTCTTGGCATTGTTTTAAATATATATTATCAAAATTATTTGCTTTTATTTTTAGAAAAAAGCGTCCATATATTAAAAATCAATTAATCAAACAAGAGGATAATATTTTACAAAAGGAATCCTTTTCAACAACAAGTGAAATTGTTAATAATGACAGATTGCCAGAAGATAAGGAATCATTAAAGAAAAAACTACAAAACTCAATCAATAAAAATAAAAACAAAATAACATCATCTTCAAATTATCAATTGCCATCAATTGATCTTTTGGTTGATCGCTTTTCTGAAAATAAAGATAAAATAATCAGTAAGGCGGTTGTTGAAGCTCAATCTCAAACTTTACTTAAAGTTTTAGAAGATTTTGGTGTTTTTGGTAAAATGATAGATGTTCAGCTGGGTCCAGTTGTAACTTTGCATGAATTTGAACCAGCTGCTGGTACTAAGGCATCTCGTATAATAGGTCTTTCTGATGATATTGCTCGTTCAATGAGTGCTGTATCAGCTAGAATTGCAGTTATTTCTGGTAAAACATCTATTGGTATCGAATTGCCAAATCCTAAAAGACAAATGATATTTTTAAGAGAATTAATTTCATCAAAAAAATATCAAATTTCTGATTTTTATTTACCAATGATTCTTGGTAAGAATATTGGTGGAGATCTTGTTATTGCTGATTTAGCTAAAATGCCGCATTTATTAATTGCTGGAACAACTGGATCTGGTAAATCGGTAGGTTTAAATGTTATGATTTTATCTTTGCTTTATCGTTTAACGCCAGATGAGTGTAAGTTTATTATGATTGATCCTAAAATGCTAGAATTATCAATCTATAATGGTATTCCTCATTTGTTATCACCGGTTGTCACTGAGCCAGCTAAAGCGGTAGTTGCTCTTAAATGGGTTGTGGCCGAAATGGAAGAAAGATATCGTTTGATGTCTAGTTTTGCTGTAAGAAATATTGCTGGCTATAATGAAAAAGCTCAGAAAGCTTCTCTTAGCGGCGAACAGTTAACTCGTAAAGTGCAGACTGGTTTTGATCCAACCAATGGTCAGCCAATTATTGAAGAAATTTCTTTTGAACCAAAAAAGTTACCTTTTATTGTTGTTATAGTTGATGAAATGGCGGATTTAATGTTAGTAGCGGGTAAGGAGATTGAAAGCTCAGTGCAAAGATTGGCACAAATGGCTCGTGCTGCAGGTATTCATATTATTATGGCAACACAAAGACCATCGGTTGATGTAATTACTGGCGTAATAAAAGCTAATTTTCCAACTCGTATTTCGTTTCAAGTTACTTCAAGAATCGATAGTCGAACAATTCTAGGAGTGCAGGGTGCCGAACAACTCTTAGGTCAAGGTGATATGATTTATATGTCTGGAGGTAGTAAAATGATTAGAGCTCACGGACCATTCTGTTCTGATAAAGAAATTGAAGACATTGTGCAATTTATTAAAAGTCAACATGTTGATAATGGTGATGATAAGATATCTTTTGATTCAGAAGAGTTGTTGTCATCTACAAATAATCAAAATGAATCTACTTCTAATATTAAAGTTGATTCTGATGCTGATCTTTATACTCAAGCAGTAGCTATTGTTCGTCGTGACAATAAAGCCTCGATTAGCTATGTACAAAGACAGCTAAGAATAGGATATAATAGAGCTGCCACTTTAATTGAAAGGATGGAAGAAGAGGGGATTGTTACGACTCCATCAATATCTGGAAAAAGGGAAGTGGTTCCCTTTGAAAATAACTCTTAATAATTTAATTATGCAAGAAATAACTTCAAATTCGTTCTTTAATCTTATTTCTCAAGCGGACTTAGTAGTTAAAATGGTAATGCTTTCGTTAGTTATAGCATCCATTTTCTGTTGGTCGCTAATTATTGAAAAGATAATTAAACTGCGTTTCGTAAAAAGAGGTATAAATAATTTTGAGAAGGATTTTTATAGTAAAATGACTATTGAGCAGATTTATAAGGAAGCTAAAAATAACAACACTTTATTATCGATGATTTTTTTAGCTGCGATGAGAGAGTGGAAACAAAATAACATTACAGATATAACGGAAGATAAAAGTGGTAATAAAAAATCATCTTTAAAAGAAAGAATAAATGGAGCAATGAATGTTGCCATTTCTAAATCATTACAAAATCTTGAAGTAGGGTTAAATATGATGGCAATAATTGGTTCTTCAGCGCCGTTTATTGGTCTTTTTGGAACTGTGTGGGGAATTATGAACTCTTTTCAGTCAATTGCTACCATGAAAAACACTAATTTGGCCGTTGTAGCACCTGGTATTGCTGAGGCATTATTAGCAACTGGTATTGGTCTATTTGTCGCCATTCCAGCAGTATTTTTTTACAATGTTTTTACCGCTAGAATTAATCGTTTATATGAAAGGGGTAATAATTTTTCTACCGAACTTCTTAATATCTTATCAAGAGAATTGGACAGGTAATTAAATTTTTTTTACAGTTTAATATTATATTTTTTACTTAGATAGTTTTCTATACTAGTCTTTTCTGATTCTTTTAAAATACGATCATAAATGATAAACTCAGCAATATCTCCTTGCCAGTAACCCCATGGTCCTCCCCCTATTTCATATGATAGATAAGAATTAGATCGAGTTGAAGTAAGACCAGTTCTGACCAGAGATCCATTTAGATATAGTAGATGTTGTTTATTTTTAATGACTATTCCAAATATATTAGCTTTGGTTGAAATATTGCTATCATTATATACAGCTAAAGCTGGCATATAATTGCTACCATGTTCATAGCTTGAAATACCGTTAATTCCCATTGATATTCCAACCCCAGCCTGGCTACTTCCTCCATGACCTGGATATAGTATATATTTCTGTTGTGTAGTGCCGCCCGTACCACTATAGGTTTCGCTATCGATTTGGTGACTGGCTTTATTTATAGCAACGATGAAAATGGTAAAATTATTATTTATTTGATTATCGTTAAATTGTAATATATCATTATCACCATCAAATCTAACCCCAGCAATAACGTTATTAAAGACATTGGAAATGTATTTGGGTTGAGTATCCGTAATTTGATTAGTGGCATTGTTTTTGTTGTAAGATTTGCTGTTTTGATTATACCAAATTTTAACTATATCATCATTTTCTATATCTTTTTCAAAACTACTTTCTAGAGAGGTCTCGAGCCATAATTCTAAACCCTCAATATATAAAACAGGAGAATTTTTAGTTAATATTTGCACTTTAGCTAGAAGTGATTTTTTAATAAAACCAGAAGTTTGCGATATTATTCCTATCAACAAGGAAATAATAACTAACACTATAGATATTTCTATCAGAGTGAAAGCTCGATTGGATTTTATTTTTTTTAGATTATCCATTTATTTAATTTAAAAAATTTATAGGTCCTTCGGCGCAACCATTAATAAATTGATTTACATATTCATTTCTTGAATTATACATATTCTTAACATCTCCAAACCATATGATATCTCCATTATAAAGCATAGCAATTTTATCGGCTATTTTTTTTGCTGAAGCCATATCATGAGTTATGGTGATGGTGCTAGCTCCTAATTCCTTTGATTTTGAAATTATAATATCATTTATAACATCAGCCATAATTGGATCAAGACCAGTAGTGGGTTCATCAAAAAATATTATTTCAGGATCGGCAGCAATTGCTCTTGCTAAAGAGGCTCTTTTTTGCATACCGCCAGATAATTCAGCAGGAAATAAATTGGCAGTTTTGTCGCTAAGGCCAACTGATTTTAGTTTAGATATAGCAATTTCTTTAGCGTCTTTTTTATTTATTTTTTGTTGATAGATAAGTCGAAAAGCAACATTCTCCCATATTGTTAATGAATCAAATAATGCGCCGCCTTGAAATAAGAAACCAATCTTTGTCATCAATAAGTCACGATCTTTTTGCGTGGCGTTAACTATTTCTTGATCATCTATTTTAATACTA
>JALQXY010000099.1 GCA_023262945.1 Rickettsiales bacterium
GGACTTAAGGCTTTTTGCAACTTTTAGCCAAAAAGATAAAGTCAGATTGTTTAGTTTTTATATGTTTTTTAGGTGGGAATTGGCATAATAAGAATCTTTTTATTTTTATCGCAATTAAGAAAATGAGTGGTTAAAATTAAAAATCTTGAATAAAAAGATTTATTGTATTTATAAAAATTTTATTATTAGAATTAAAAGCTAAACTTTTGCCAAGTTTTTTATTTTTTATTAAAACATATTAACTAAACTTAATTTATTCAATTTGTGAAGACCCCTAATTCTATTTCTGAAAAAGCTAATAACAACCCTTACCGCGTGAATCAAGAAATTACTGCTGAAAAGGTAAGGATCGTTGATCAAGATGGTAATGTGTTGGGTGTTTTACCTGTTGCGCAAGCCATTGCTAAAGCTGAAGAGGTCGGTCTTGACCTTGTTGAAGTATCTCCAAACACTAATCCTCCAGTATGTAAAATTGCCAATTTTGGTAAAATGAAGTACGAAATTCAAAAAAAAATTTCCGATGCTAAGAAAAAGCAAAAAATAGTCGAAACAAAGGAAATAAAAATGACTATAAATATAGGCAAGGGTGATTATGATGTTAAAATAAAACATACCAAAGAATTTATTGCTAAAGGCTTTAAAGTAAGAGTTTCAATTAGAATGAAAGGTCGTGAAATAACTCACCGCGAAATCGCTGAAAAAATGATGAATAATATTTTGCTAGAAACTTCTGAATTTGCTAAAGCTGAGTATGGTCCTCGTTTAGAGGGTATGCAACTCGTAGTAATTCTAATCTCACTATAAATAATTATGTCAATAATTACTAATAAGATTGCTAATTTTATTAAAAACAAGAAATTCAAAAATGATTTTGATAGAAATAATTTTGATATTTTTGTTAGTAATTTCTTTCTTGAGATAAGTCATTTAGACTTTGTTAATTATAGTGATGAAGACTTATTTAATGCAGCAATTTCGGGCTTTAATTTTTTACAAAATCGCAATCTTAATCAATCAAAGATTCGCATCTTCAATCCTAGTTTAGATAATAATGGCTTCGATTCTAGATTTACATTTATTGAAATAGTCAATAAGGATATTCCTTTTTTGGTTGACTCAATAGTAGGTTATCTTGATAAAAACTCGGTGGAAATCGAGAATGTAATACATCCAACATACAAAATAACCAGAAAAGAAGATGGTTCTATTGATAAGATATCTTTTTCAAATAAAGAAAGAAATGAATCATTTATTCAGCTTCACATTAATAAAATAAATAATGAGGTTGAAATAAAAGATTTTGCCAATGGCCTTAGTCAACTAATTGAAACTATTAATTTAGTTGTAAATGATTGGCCAAAGATGCTTGAGATGATTAAAGGATCGCTTATTAATATTGATAATATTGCCAATTTTGTCAAAAATGATAGTTATATTTCTGAAATAAAAGATTTTATATCATGGGTAATTGATGGTAATTTTGTTTTGCTTGGTATTAAAGAATTTGATATCAAAAAAGATAAAGATAAATATGTTCTAAATGGAGTTGATAATGGTGATCTTGGGATTTTTAGTTCGCCTCATGATGAAATGCGACCTGGAGTTATTAATTCAACACCGCAAGAAATAGCTGATTCTGTTAAAAATCCATATATTATAGAGATTCTTAAATCGCGTTATCGTTCTAAGGTGCATCGCATTGCCAATGCTGAGAGAATTAGAATACAAAAATTCTCAAATGATGGTAAAGTAATTGGTGAATTTCGTATAATTGGCTTATTCACATCTTCAGCTTATAATCAATCGGTAACTTCAATACCTCTGGTAAGACGCAAAGTTGATAAAGTTATTAATGATTCTGGCTATATCAAAGGTAGCCATAACTACAAAGACTTAGTTACAGCATTAGAATTTTATCCGCGCGACGAGTTATTTCAAATTGATCATGATGATTTGCTTAAAAATGCTATTGGTATAGTTTCGATTTGCGGTCGTTCTAAAGTTAAATTTTTTGCTAGAAAAGATAAATTTGGTCGTTTTGTAAGTTGTTTGATTTTTACCCCTAAAGACCGTAGCAGTTCTGAATTGCGCTCTAAAATAAAAGCTCATCTTTCTGAAATTTACAATGGAGAAGTAGCTGATTTTTTTGTACAAATTAATGATACAAATCTAGTTCGTATACATATCATTATCAGAACACATAACGACATACCTCACATTGATGAATTAAAAGTTGAAAAAGATATTGATAAAATGACTAGAATTTGGGTCGACGATCTTCTTGATGCGATTAAGTCGGGATTTGGCGATCATAATTCTTTGGAGATATTTACTAGATATAAAAACGCTTTTTCTGTTAGTTATAAAAATAGATTTAATCCATTAAGAGCAGCAATTGATATCAAGTATATTGAAAAATCATTATCAGAAAACAAATCTATATTTAAAATTTTTAAAGCCTGCGAAGGTCTATCTGAAGATATAATTGAACTTAAAATTTACAATCCAGATAATGAAATTGGGCTATCAAAAATTATGCCAGTTCTCGATAGTTTTGGATTTGAGGTTATTAAAGAGCATACATACACAGTTGAAATTAACAAGGAATCTAAGACTAGAGAAAGAAAGATGGTTTGGGTGAATTATTTTAATCTTAGATTCAGCAATACCAATAATAAATTTTCTTACAAATTCAGGGTAAATTTTGAAAAAATTATAAGCCTTATTTGGCAAAATGTTACTCAGTGCGGAGAGCTTAATCGTTTAGCAATATCATCAGATCTTAACTGGAAACAGATATATATGTTGCGTGCATATATGCATTATCTATATCAAATTAATTTTAAATTCAATAAATCATATATTGCTGATACATTAGTTAAATATCATGAAATTACTAACAATATAGTAAGGCTTTTTGAAGTTAAATTTAACCCATCTCTTGAACTAAAAAATAAAGAAAGATCTAATAAAATTAGCGATCTGTCACAAACAATAAAATCGCAGTTAGAAAAAGTTTCCGATGTGGCAGAAGATAATGTTATATCTGGATTTTTTGGCTGCGTTAATGCTACATTACGTACTAACTATTATCAAGTTAAAAAAGATGGCGGATTTAAGGGTTATCTGTCTTTCAAATTTAATTCAAGTCAAGTTCCTAATTTACCCCTGCCTCATCCATTTGCTGAAATATTTGTTTATTCAATTGAATTTGAAGCAATTCACTTAAGGGGTGGCAAAGTGGCAAGAGGTGGTCTTAGATGGTCTGATAGGCGTCAAGATTATCGTACTGAGGTTTTAGGTTTGATGAAAGCTCAGATGACTAAAAACGCTGTTATAGTTCCTGTTGGCTCAAAAGGTGGATTTATTATTAAAAAAGATTTGTCAAAATTAGATCGAAATCAAGCTCAAGAAAAAGCAATAAATTGCTATAAATCTTTCTTAAGTGGCGTTTTAGATATTACTGATAATGTAATAGATGGCAAAGTTAAGCATCCAGACAATGTATTAATTTACGATTCTGCCGATCCTTACCTTGTTGTAGCTGCTGATAAAGGTACCGCCACCTTCTCCGACATTGCTAACTCTGTTTCCAAAGAATATAATTTTTGGCTAGGAGATGCATTCGCTTCTGGTGGTTCCTGTGGTTATGATCATAAAAAAATGGGAATTACTGCAAAAGGTGCGTGGGTTTCCGTTATGCGTCATTTTAGTGAAATGGGTCACGATTCACAAAAGCAAGATTTTACTTGCGCTGGAATCGGTGATATGTTTGGAGATGTTTTTGGTAATGGCATGTTGTTATCAAAGCATATTCGTTTAGTAGCGGCATTCAATCATATGCATATCTTTTTAGATCCCAATCCAGACTCAGCATCTTCTTACGAAGAGCGAAAAAGATTATTCAATCTTGAGAGATCGACTTGGATGGATTATGATAAATCAATGATTTCCAAAGGGGGGGGCATTTTCTCAAGATCTGATAAATCTATTAAAATATCGCCACAAATAGCTGAAATTTTAAATATTGAAGATGAATCTTTATCTCCTAATCAACTTATTAAAGCTATTTTAAAGGCTCCAGTTGATTTATTGTGGAATGGTGGCATCGGTACTTATATAAAATCTGAACTAGAATCGGATTTAGAAGTTGGAGATAAATCAAACGATGCGGTTCGTGTTAATGGAAATGAATTGCGCTGCAAAATATTTGGTGAAGGCGGTAATTTAGGGGCAACGCAACTCGGTCGTATTGAATATGCTATAAATGGAGGTCGTCTTAATACGGACGCTATGGATAATTCAGCTGGTGTTGATTGCTCTGATCACGAAGTTAATATTAAGATAGCTTTTAGCCAAGCTATTGCAAATAATAAGATAGATTATGCTAAGCGTAATAAAATTCTAGAGCAAATGACAGGCGAAGTTAGTGATTTAGTTCTAAGAGACAATAAAATGCAAACTCAGGCAATATCAATAGCTAATTCTCTTGGTTATATTGTCTTAGGTGATCAGGCTAAATTTCTTGATAGGCTAGAACAAAATGGTTTCTTAAATCGTGAAATTGAGTTCTTACCTTCATCTAAAACTATAGATCGTCGACAGATTGATAAAATAGGCATGACTCGTCCAGAATTATGTGTTATGCTGTCTTATTCTAAGATGTATATTTATAATAAATTGCTAAATTCTGATTTAGTGCAAGATGAATATTTTACCAAGTATCTTTTAGGTTATTTTCCTAACGTCATGCAAAAAGAATTTATTGACGAAATTAAATCTCATCAACTAAGAAAAGAAATTATTACTACCCAGGTAACCAATATAATTGTTGATAGGGCTGGTATGATGTTTGTTGATCAAATCAGTCAAGAAACTGGTTTTGGAGTTAGTGAGGTTGTAAAATGTTTTATAATTGCTACAGAATCTTTTGGTCTTCATGAAATATGGAAAGAAATTGAATCTCTAAATGGAGAAACTGATTCTAATTCTATCCATGAAATGTTTTTAGACTCTATTAGGCTATTAGAAAGATCTGTAAAATGGTTATTAAAAAGACAAAATAACAATAGCATTGATGATGAAATTAAAAAATACAAAAAAACAGCAGATGATCTTTTTGGTTTTTTAGACTTAGTATTGGCAAAAGCTGCAAAACAAGACTTTGATAATAAAGTAAATAATCTTACTGAGCGAAATATACCAAATAAGCTAGCTCGTAAAATTGCTGCTATGGATCCAATTGCCTCAACTTTTGACATTTGGGAGTTATCCATTAATTCAAGTTTTGATCTTAATACCATAGCTAAAATTTACTTTGAAATTGGTACTAGGCTTTATCTTAAAAAGTTGCGAATTAAAGTTTCTGATCTTGCTTTAGATAATTATTGGCAAAAATTATCAGCAAAAGCTGTATTTGACGAATTATATTCTTATCAAACAATGATCGCAAAAAAAGTCGTTGAGTATAGCTGTAAAAACACAGAATCTTGCAAAATAGATTCAGTTGAAAATTGGATTAATAGTGTTAGTTTCGTGGTTAATAGATATGATAATTTTATTAATGATCTAGAATCACAAATAAATCCTGATTTGTCAGTTTTTATTGTAGCTCTTAATAGGTTGAAACCTTTAGCATACTAATATCATTAATAAAAAGTATAAAATTTCATGAAATTATTAGCTTTAAAAGAGATAACCAAAAATGAAAAAAGAGTATCTATTACTCCTGATATAGTGGATAAATATATTAGTTTAGGTATTGAGGTTTTAATAGAAGAATCAGCTGGTAAAAATATAGGAATTGATGATCAAATTTACAAAAATAAAGGTGCTAAAATAATTAAAGATATCAATAAAATAATTCCACAGATTGATATCTTGATAGCGGTACAAAATACAAACATTGACTTATCAAAAGCTAAAGAAAATCTAATCTTTATTGCATTATTTAATCCATCTTTTCAGATTGATATTATTAAAAAGCTTAAAAATGATAAAGTAAAAGCCTTTGCCATGGAATTATTGCCAAGAATTACCAGAGCCCAATCAATGGACGTATTATCATCGCAAAGTAATCTCGCTGGTTATCGCGCCGTTATTGATGCTGTTTATGAAATGCAAAAAGCTGTGCCAATGTTAATGACAGCTGCGGGCACAATTTCAGCAGCTAAATTTATGATTTTAGGAGCTGGAGTTGCTGGATTGCAAGCAATAGCAACCGCTAAAAGACTGGGTGGTATTGTTTGCGCTTTTGATGTTAGAACTTCTGCAAAAGAGCAGGTGGAGAGTTTGGGCGCTAAGTTTATTGAAGTTAAATCTGATGAAAAAATAGATGGTGTTTATGCTAAAGAGATGAGTGAAGAATATAAAAAACAGCAACAAGAATTACTTGCTAAAACAATTGAGAAGCAAGATATTGTTATAACTACTGCTTTAATTCCAGGTAAAAAAGCTCCAATTTTAATAACCAAAGAAATGGTAAAATCAATGACTGCAGGCTCGATAATTATTGATTTAGCAGCGGTTAATGGTGGTAATTGTGAGTTTACAAAGGTTGATGAGATTGTTGAAAGTAACGGAGTAAAAATTATTGGATATAGCAATTATCCATCACGTATAGCTGAAGATTGTAGCAAGCTTTATGCTAGAAATATTTTTAATTTTATAGACTTTTTGATAGATAAAAAATCTAATAAGATTGTTATTGATTATGAAGATGAAATAGTTAAATCATCTTTAATATCCAATTAATTTTTTAAATAAAATCAGTTTTCCATGAGTGATAATTTTCAAGTAAAAGGTAATTCAGTTAGTAAGCCAAGAATTGTTATTTTTGGCGTTGGTGGTGCAGGAGGTAATGCTATTAACAATATGATTAACTCCGATTTAAAAGGTGCTGAATTTGTAGCTGCCAATACAGACTCTCAATCATTGGAGAATTCTTTGGCTTCGAATAAAATTCAACTAGGAGCTATAGCAACCAAGGGTCTTGGCGCAGGGTCTTTTCCAGAAAGAGGGCGAGATGCTGCTGAAGAAAATATAGAGGAAATTAAAAAATATTTAGAAGGGGTTAACATGGTGTTTATTTCTGCTGGTATGGGTGGTGGCACTGGCACTGGTGCCGCACCAGTAATTGCAAAACTAGCACGCGAACAAAATATTTTAACCGTTGGAGTAGTAACTAAACCTTTCTATTTTGAAGGAAATCATCGTATGGAGGTTGCAGAAGAGGGTGTAGAAGAATTAAAAAAGCATGTTGATACTTTAATTGTAATTCCTAATCAAAATTTATTTCGCGTTTCTAATGAACAAACAACCTTTGAAACAGCATTTAAAATGGCTGATGCCGTATTGCATGCTGGGGTAAGAGGAATTACCGATCTTATAACAATTCCAGGAATAGTTAATCTTGATTTTGCTGACATAAGAACTGTCATGACTAAGATGGGTAAAGCTATGATGGGTACAGGAGAAGCTTCTGGTGAAAATAGAGCAATAATTGCTTGTGAAGAAGCTATTTCAAATCCTTTACTTGATGATGTTTCAATCAAAGGGGCAAAAGGAGTCTTAGTTAATATGACAGGAGGATCTGATATGACTCTTTTTGAAGCTGACTCAGCAGTAACCGCCATCAAAAGAGAAGTTGATCCTAGGGCTAATATTATATTTGGTACGGCTTTTGATGAAAACATGAAGGGCTCTATAAGAGTGTCTGTGGTTGCTACTGGTATTGAAAGTGATAACTTTATCAAAGATAATAACAAATCATCGGATAATAAATCTCATCAAAATGATATTCCAAAATCAGCGATGCAAAAAAACAATTTTTCTGATTATGACATTATTCCTAAAGATGACATTGATCTAGATTTAGCAAATGGATTGGATTCTAATGTTGAAGATAGTTTAAGTGATGATGAGTTTAGGTTTGAAAATCAAGATGATAACAAAGAGTTAGAATTTGAAGACTGTGCTGACAATATAAATAACGAAGATCTAGAAGGTGATTTGTTTAACAATCAATTAGATTATGAATCAAAAATTAACAAATTTTCAAATGTTAGTAATGTTGAATATAGAGATATCGTTAATAGTAAGGATGATAATCAAGATAAAAACAAACTAAAAGAAGATAAAAAATCTTCTAGCGGATTTAGCTTGTTTCGTTTTATGAATAATGTTAGATCAAAAGATCAGAATCAAAAAAAAAATAATTACAACTCAGTAGATGATAAAAATAGTAATAAATTAAAAGAAGATAATATTATTTCTAACCAATTTCAACTAAATGAGCAGCGAGAATCAAACGCAACTTCTCATATTGCTAATATCAATGATGATTTGTTTTTTGATTCACAGGTTATGAGTAATGACAATAACATTAATTCCATTCAGAAAAATGTAGATGACGATGTAACTAATGTTCCAGCCTTCTTTAGAAAAAAGAAATAATAAATTATTCTATGTCGAGCATGAAGAGTTTTTTAATAATAGGCAATGGAGCTCGAGAGGCTATATTTGCCACAAAGCTTTCGATTGATTCCGTGGTTTATGCTGTTATGTCGCATCCAAATCCAACAATTATTGACCTTGTTTCTTTTACTGGGGGTAAATTTATTGTTGATGATATTAATGATGGCAATATCATAGCTGATTTTGCTTTAAAACATAATATAGATTATGTTTTTGTTAATTCTGATAATCCATTGGCCAATGGTGTGATAGATGTTTTATTGGATAAAAATATCAAAGCTATAGGCCCAAGCAAATCAGGTGCGCGCATTGAATGGGATAAAGTATATTCAATTGACGTTGTTAATAAATTAGTTCCTCAATTTTGTCCTAAATATAAGGTGATTAATAATAAATCTGAAATCGATTCAGCAATTAATTATTTTGCAGGAAAAGATATTGTGGTTAAACCCCAAGGACTTACTGGAGGTAAAGGGGTTAAGGTTATGGGTGAACATCTTAAAGATTACAAGCAAGTAAAAGAATACATAGATCTTTTATTGCAAGACAATATGAAAATTCTACTATGCGAAAAATTGCAAGGTTTCGAATTTACTATTATGGCTATTACTGATGGCAAAGATGTTGTATTTGCTCCTGCAACTTATGATTACCCCTATAGATTTAAAAATGATCAAGGCCCGGGTACCGGTGGCATGGGTTGTTTTACTTCTAACTCATTAACGCTGCCATTTATGCAGCAAGTTGATTTTGATAATTGTTGCATGGTAATAAAATCAGTTATCAATTACTTTAATAAACAAAATATTCATTTTAACGGAGTTTTAAATGGTGGATTCTTTTTAACAAAAGATGGTATCAAATTTATGGAATTTAATGCAAGATTTGGTGATCCTGAAGCGGTTAATGTCTTGTCTTTACTAAATAGCTCTTTCTCAAAAATATTAGAAAATATCTACCATAAAAACCTGTTAGAATGCGATATTGAATTTATTAATAAAGCTAGTGTAGTTAAATATCTTGTATCAAAAGAATATCCTAACAAAGGTAAAAAAGTTGAGTTTGATTTTGATGTTAATAATATAACAAAATCTGGTATAGATGTTTACTTTTCAGCAGCAAAAAGATCTGATTCTAAAAAAGATTATGAAACTGTTTCTTCATCTAGGGTTGTTGCCCTGTGCTGTATTGCTGAAAATGAGGTTGATGCTTCGAATAAAATTAATCAAATCGCTGACGATCTTGTTATAAAAACTGGTCTTGATTATAGATCTGATATTGCTGATTTTAATGAAATAAAGCGATTACAGAGCTCTTCTTTTGAATCGAAGAGGCTAATTAATTAGCTTTTAACCATGTCTAATATTTATCTAATTTCTCCTGAAAAGATATCGGTAGATGTTTTTGAAAAAGACCTTATAGAAATTCTTAAAACTGGATTAGTAAAAGTTTTTCAACTTCGCTTAAAAGGTTATGATGACATTTGTGAAATAGAAAATATCTCTTTACGATTATTTGAAATATGTCAAAACTATAACTGTATTTTTCTTGTTAATGATTACCTTGAAATTGCATTAAAGCATAAATTTAATGGAGTCCATCTCGGCCAAGAAGATTTGTTAAATAATTTAGATAAAATTAATAATTTACCATCAAATTTTATATTAGGTATCAGTTGTCATGATTCTTTAAAATTGGCTTTTGATGCTGAAAAAATAGGAGCAAGCTATGTTGCTTTCGGTGCGTTTTTTGCAACAAAAACTAAAAAAACAAAATTTCAACCAAAGCCAGAAATAATTAAAGAATTCAATTTAAAGTCATCATTACCAGTTGTTGCTATCGGTGGTATTGATAACAATAATTGTCAAGAGTTAGTTAAAAATGGTGCTGACTTTTTAGCGGTAATTTCCTATATTTGGCAAAGTAAAAATCCAATAAAATCACTAAAATTACTACACCAAAATC
Organism: Rickettsiales bacterium; assembly: GCA_023262945.1. GTDB lineage: Bacteria > Pseudomonadota > Alphaproteobacteria > Rickettsiales > UBA1997 > UBA1997. The sequence goes on from JALQXY010000099.1 coordinate 10,441, forward strand.
TTACAAAATAAAGTAAGAAAACCCAAAGACCTCTATAAATCAAAAAATGTTGGTAATTTTTCTTACAATTAATTTATTTTATTTGCAGTAATACCAAATCCCATCTTTAAATAAAAATATTTTGTCATATTGTTCATTTTTAGATGAAAATTGGTATTATTGCTATAAATTAAAAGATCTTGGTTTTCTAAATATTCTTTAAAAATAAAACTTTATTATATGAAAAATAGATCTGTAGCTGGTTTGTTTGTGGTGCATTTAATAGCTATTATAGCTGTTATTGTTAATTTATTGCACTTCAAAAATACACAATTCTTACAAATACTGCCAATGTTTGATTTGATGGTAATATTTTATTTTGCAGTATATAGGCCAATTTTTTCCTTATGGTTTTTATTTCTTTTGGGGTTTTGGAGTGATGCTATTTTAGGTAATGCAGCAGGTATAACTCCTTTTTTAAATATATTCTTGGTTAAATTTTTTTTACTACTTAATGAAAGAATAATTTCTCGTGATAATTTAGTTCATATATGGTATCAGTTTAGTATTTTTGCTGCTATTTTTCTTCTTATAAAATGGTTTATTTTATCGGTATTTTATAATGATTTTTATAATATATTCTGGCCTTTAATGCACTGGATGATAGCTTCTATATTTTATGTTATAATGCATAAAGTTTTTGATTTTTTATCTCTGAAATTCTTTAAATAATGTTACGCGATATTAGAAAAAACAAAATATTTAATCGTCGTACTTTAATAATTGGCTCATGTCATGCATTTTTATCGGGTTTGTTATTATCAAGATTGTCTTATCTTCAAATCTTTAAATACAAAGATTACGCTATGCAATCTGATAGCAATCGAATAAAAACAATTACTATTCCAGCTCCGCGTGGCAATCTCTATGATCGTAATGGTATAGCTTTAACTGAAAATAGAAATAGCTATCGTTTATTGTTATATTTGGATAAAAAAAGAGAATTTAACAATATCGTAGATAGAATTGTTAAAATATTAAGTTTAGATGACAGCAATAAAGAGTTGTTTCTTAACCGAATTAAGAGATCAAATCGAAAAAGCATCATCTCTTTAATTAATAATCTGCATTGGGATGATTTAGCGCGCATCGAGAGCAACCGTTATAATTTACCAGATGTATCAATAGAAAGTGGCGTAATTCGTACTTATAAATATCCTGAAGCTACAGCGCATTTTTTAGGTTATGTATCTTTACCAGCTGAAAATGAAATTGAAGATAAAGAAGAGTCTTTATATATGCATCCAGATTTTCGCATTGGAAAGTCTGGCCTAGAAAAGTATTATGATAAAAGGTTGCGAGGTTATTATGGTATAAAAAATGTCGAAGTTAATGTTAAAGACATACCAATTCGCACTCTTTCTCAAAATAATCCTAAAGCTGGTATTGATATCAATACAACCATTGATTTTGAATTACAAAATTTTGTATATAATCGTATCAAGGGTATTATTGCATCAGTGGTGGTAATGGATGTTGATAACGGTGAAATATTATCATATAATTCTAGCCCATCATTTGATACTAATAATTTTGTTGAAGGAGCTTCGGTGGAATTTTGGCAAAGAATAAGTAGCGATCCTAATTTACCACTAAATAATAGACCAATTTCAGCAATTTATCCACCGGGCTCGACTTTTAAAATAATGGTAGCTTTGGCAGCTTTGGAAGCCGGATACGACCCAGAAATAAAATATAGATGTCAAGGTTATTATAAATCAGGTAATCGCAAATTTTACTGTTGGCAAAGAGATGGTCATGGAATTTTAAATATGTCGGATGCGATTAAGCATTCTTGTAATACTTATTTCTTTGAAGTTGCAAACAAAATTGGTTATAAGAAGTTTGCTGCAATGGCTAGAAAATTTGGCTACGGTCAAATTTTGGATCTTGATTTACAGGGTGAGAATTCGGGCAATATTCCTGACTTTGATTGGAAAAAAAATGTAATTGGTACAAATTGGGTTGGTGGTGACACTTTAAACGCGGCTATTGGTCAAGGTTTTTTATTGGCAACTCCTATGCAGATGGTTGTAGCTACTGCAGCTATAGCTAATGGAGGTTTTTTTATTAAACCAACATTTGTAAAAAAAGAAATAATTAGTACAGCTAAGAGTAAAATAGTTAGTAACGCAAATAATATTGATTTTGTTAAAAATGGAATGTTTAGAGTTGTTAATGAGCAAGGGGGAACTGCTTTTTATCAGCGTTTAAGAGATGATAAATTTAAAGTTGCTGGCAAAACTGGTACCTCTCAAGTTACTTCTCGTAAAAAAGGTGACGAAGAAAACAAAGATAGCAAATACAATAATCATGCAATTTTTGTTGGTTTTGCACCTTATGAAAATCCTAAATATGCTATTTCTGTTGTAGTCGAACATGGAGGTAGTGGTTCATCTATAGCGGCACCAATAGCTATGGATATTATGCGTTATATTAGAGATAATTTTTAAGAATCAGAATGAGTAATACTATTTCCATAAATTAAATCTCATATTGCAAAATATTTTTGTTTTTAGATTTGATTTAAAAACGCTGAAGTATCTAGA
>JALQXY010000063.1 GCA_023262945.1 Rickettsiales bacterium
TCGGTTTGATGGAGTTGATGATTATTTATCATTTGATGGTAGTTTTTTTGCCAATAGTGATTATACTCTTTTTGTTGTTGAAAAAAGATTAACCAGTGATACACAGGAATTTTTTATAGGTGGAACTAATACTGCAACTGCTGCTCAACTAATGATAGGTCATGGTAGTCAAGGATTTATATGGTTTCACTATCGTAATATTATTAATACCACTCATCCAAATCTATCTTCAAATAATCCATATATTCATAGTTTGCGTTTTAGCACAAGCCTAGGTAGTGCTTATTGGTTAAATGGGGGTAGTAATCCTGATATTTATAACTCTGTTAGTAAAACCCCCTTAAGTTCATACAATGGTGCTACTCTTGGTAAATCTATCGGAAATATTACTTATCCATATAATGGAATCTTGTTTGAGATAGTAGCTTACAATAGAGCTCTTAATGATGAAGAAAGGCAATTAGTTGAAACTTATCTTTCTGAAAAATATAATATTGCAATTAACTAGACTTGCTATTAGAACATTTTATTGCACAATATTAAACCTTTCTAAGCTGTTTTAATTTTAATAAATTTACTTTTTTCTTTGGTTAAAATTAAAATAGTTTATAAAGTATTAATAATTTGCAAATCAAAGAGCTTGGTTTTAATTTAATTATTGCAACAAAATGGAAGAAAAATTCATTAAGGTTGTTGGTGCTAAGGAGCACAATCTTAAAGATGTTAGTATCGATATTCCTAAAAATAAACTGGTTGTAGTCACTGGTTTAAGTGGCTCGGGAAAATCTTCATTGGTTTTTGATACCATTTATGCTGAAGGTCAGCGTCGTTTTGTTGAAAGCTTATCATCTTATGCTCGTCAATTTCTTGATATGCAAGACAAGCCAGATGTCCAATCTATCACTGGTTTATCGCCAGCAATTGCAATTGATCAAAAAACTACTTCAAAAAATCCACGTTCCACTGTTGGTACTATAACTGAAATTTACGATCACTTTAGATTATTATTTGCTCGAATAGGCGTGCCTTATTCTCCAGCCACTGGTAAGCCAATATCTAGTCAATCTGCATCGCAAATGGTAGATAAAATAATGTCATTACCTGATCAGTCTCGTCTTTATATTATGGCGCCTATTGTTAGAAAGCAAAAAGGTGAATTTAGAAAAGAAATGATGTCTGCGCGTAAGCAAGGCTTTCAAAGAATGAAAGTCGACGGCAAGCTGTACAATCTTAATGATATTTTGCCTAAGCTTGATAAAAATAAGAAGCATGATATCGAGATTATTGTTGATCGAATTGTCCTTAGTCAGAATCTAGGAAATCGTGTTGCAGATTCAGTTGAAACAGTTTTACGCACTTCCGAAGGATTGCTTAATATTGAAATAGTTGGCTTGCCAGATAATTTTAGCAAAGAATCGCATCAACAATTTCTTAATGATCGCATTGAAAAAAATCCATCATTGTTGAATATAAATATTGAAGATGTTAAAGAGGGTAATATTATCACTTTTAGTGAAAAATTTTCCTGTCCTGAATCTGGATTCACTATTCCAGAAATAGAATCGCGCTTATTTTCTTTTAATTCTCCTTCTGGTGCTTGCAAAAATTGCGATGGCTTGGGAAATGAGTTATATTTTAGTGAAGATTTAGTTGTTGAAGATGAAAATTTGTCCCTTAGAGACGGTGCTATTTCTGTTTGGCATGGAGTGCAAGAGCGTTTTTATCAGCAAGTGTTGCATTCAATGTCTCTTCATTATGATTTTAGTTTAGATAAACCATTTAAAACTCTACCAAAAGATATAAGGGACAAAATTTTATATGGCACTGGTAGTGAAGAAATTGAAATTAAAATTGAAGATGGCCTTAAATCTATTACTGTCAAAAAGCCTTTTGATGGCGTTATTACAAGTCTTAAAAAAAGAATTAATGAGTTAGATAGCGATTCAGCACAAAATGATATAGCGAAATATCAAACTCTTAAAACTTGTAGTAAATGTGATGGTTTTAGGTTAAATGATGAAGCTTTATCAGTAAAAATTGATGGCCTTCATATTGGTCAAGTCAGTAGAATGTCTATTGATAATGCTACTAAATGGTTTGCCAATTTACCAAATATCTTAAATGTAACTCATAATAAAATAGCCGAGAGACTTCTTAAAGAAATTAATCGTCGTTTAGATTTTCTTAAAAATGTTGGCTTAGAATATTTAACAATTAATCGCGAAGCTGGCACCTTATCTGGCGGAGAATCTCAGAGAATAAGATTAGCATCGCAAATTGGATCAGGTCTTTCTGGAGTAATATATGTATTAGATGAGCCTTCAATAGGATTGCATCAATCAGACAACGACAAATTAATTGCTACCCTTAAAAACTTGCGAGATTTAGGGAACTCTGTTATAGTTGTAGAGCATGATGAAGAAATGATGCGTGAAGCTGAATACCTTATTGATGTTGGTCCAGGAGCAGGTATTCATGGTGGGCAAATTATTTCTCAAGGTCTTCCTGATAAAGTCTTCAATGATCCAAATAGTATTACTGGCCAATATTTATCAGGTGTAAAAAAAATTGAAATACCGCAACATAGAAGAAAGATAGATTCTAAAAAAATGATTACTCTTGAGGGCGCAAGAATTAACAATCTTAAAAATCTTACTCTTAACCTGCCTCTAAAAGTTTTCACAGCTGTTTCTGGAATTTCTGGTGGAGGAAAATCAAGCTTAATCATCAAAACTCTTTATCCAGCTTTAAATAGAATTTTAAATAAATCAAAATCAATACCGGGCGAGTTTGATTCTATCACAGGATTTCATTTTATAGATAAAATTATTGAAATCGATCAATCTCCAATTGGTCGTACTCCGAGATCTAATCCTTGTACTTATGTTGGAGCTTTTACTTTCATTCGTGAATTCTTTACTACCTTACCCGAATCAAAAGCACGTGGTTATAAAGTTGGTAGATTTTCTTTTAATGTTAAAGGCGGTCGTTGTGAATCGTGTCAAGGGGATGGTCTAATTAAGATCGAAATGCATTTCTTACCCGATGTTTATGTTAAATGCGATAGTTGTCACGGCAAAAGATATAACAGAGAAACTTTAGAAATTAAATATAAAGGTAAGTCAATTTCTGATATTTTGGAGATGACAGCGGAAGATGCCGCTGCCTTCTTTTCTAATATGTCTCACATCTATGATAAATTTAAATCTTTATGTGATGTTGGGCTTGGATATATGAAAATTGGCCAAAGTGCTACTACTCTTTCTGGAGGCGAAGCGCAAAGAATTAAACTGGCTCGTGAATTAAGTCGCAAGGCTACTGGAGATACTTTATATATACTTGATGAACCAACAACGGGTCTTCATTTTGAAGATATTAATAAACTACTTACCGTATTACATAAATTAGTCGATGCTGGAAATTCAATTTTAGTTATAGAGCACAATCTTGATGTTTTAAAAACAGCGGATTGGGTAATAGATATTGGTCCTTGCGGCGGTCAGAAGGGTGGATATATTGTTGCCGAAGGTTGTCCAGAAGATATTATAAAAAACAAAGATTCTGTTACTGGCAAGTATTTAGCTAAGACTCTTGATAACGATAAATTTAAAAATAACAAATCGCAAAAAGAGAAGTTAAAAATTGCTTAATTTAATTAAACCTAAATCTATCAATAGAAAATTAATTTATACCAATTACCACCTAAAAATGAACAATATGACAAAATATTTTTTGAGATAAAAATTGTAAAAAATGCAAGTACTATACCTATAGGACTTAAGGCTTTTGCAATTTTTAGCCAGAAAGATAAAGCCAGATCGTTTAGTTTTTATATGTTTTTTAGGTGGGAATTGGTATTATATCATCATCAATTTAATGATCTAAATCAACTTTCTATTAACGGATTTCGGTTAAAATTATTTTAATGTTTTGGTTTATTATATTGGTTATTAATAAGTGAGTTATAATTTAGTTAGTAAAAAGCTGCAAAACGATATGATTAATTGCTCTAAAATG
>JALQXY010000025.1 GCA_023262945.1 Rickettsiales bacterium
CCACTCCAGCCTTTCAAATCAAAACTTTTAGCAGTTTTTTAATCCGATAAAGTCCTAAGAAATCTATTGACATACAAAATTATAGGGATAACTGGCTGAACTTAACTTATTAAGTTATTGCTTATAAAAAACTATCCAAAAAAATTAATCACTATATTTTATCCTTCTTTATTATATACCATCAAAACACTAAGAGATAAACATATAATAACTACCATCCAAGTTGCCGCAAAATTAGGTATTATACCCGATGAACCAATACTTTCTAATATCGTCGACAAAATATAAATTATTAAGCCAGAAATGATTCCTAAAAATATCATCAATGCATTACTCTGATTTCTGATATGATTAAGACCAAAATAACAAGCAATAAATATCATTGATAAAAAAAGAAAAGGCTTACTCAAAAGAGAGTAAAAACGTACCTTAAATTTTGTTGAAGAAAAACCAGATAATTCAAGATCATTAATTAGAGATGGTAAGGAAAATATGGAAAATGTTTTTACATTCTGAAAATTATTAACAATTTTTTGTTTAATAAAATCAACTTTTAGATCAGTTGGTATCTTGGTATCTTTATCTAAAAAATCAGTATAATTCTTATCGTTAATAATGGCACTACTCAAGAACCAATAGCCATCATTTAAAATCATATTTTGACTATTAATTTTTTTATAAAATAAGCCATTTTTATCAAAAAACAACAACTTCACCCTATTTAATTCGATTTTATCTTTATAAACTTTTTTTGCCTGTATAATAATTTCTTCACCATCATTTTCTTTATTATCTTGTCTAAACCAAATACCGTTTTTTGGCTCAAATACATCCCTTGATTCTTTGTTAATATATAGTCTTTCTATGTCATTAGAAGCTTTTATCATGCCAATTGACATTGGGTTAAAAACTAATATCCAAAAAACACCTAAAATAAAAGCAATTAACGATATTGGTTTTATAATTTGCCACAGCGATAAACCGCCGATGCGCATTATTGTTATTTCACTACGTGATGATAAATTAGTAAAAGTAATAATTGCCGATATCAAAATTAAAGATGATACTATATCATCCAAAAAAACCGGAATTCGTAAAAAAGCCATTTCAATCGCAATAATCACAGAAACATTTGAAGATCTGGCTTCACTTAAGGAATCAATAAAATTTATAAAAAATATTAAAATTGAAAAAGCTCCTATAATTTGCAAGAAGCACAATAAAAATCTTTTGGCAAGATATGCATCAATTTTATTTACAAAAAACATAAAATTATTTAACCTCTTTATCGATTGCAAATTTAATAGCTAAAAAAGCAGTAATTAATATTTCTAAATACACAATAGGAGTAAGTTTAAACGAATACTCAATTAATTCATAAGAAATAATATTTAAAGACATAAAAGTAACGCCACAAATAATAGTAGTTATTATATTTTTTAAGTTACCTCGCCTATTAAATTGCCCGTACATCATGGCTGATATAGCTATTAATGTTAGAATTAATGGCAGCATTGGGTAAGTAATTCTTTCATGTATTTCCGATATTATACTTTTAATTTTACTTTCATCTAATTCATCTTTGTTATTTATTAATTCATGAAAATATCTTTCTTTTGATTTCCATATAATTTCACCATGCTTTTCTTTATCTTTTGTTAAATTAAAAATATAATCGTCAAAATTCAGTATTTCGTTGCTTTCTTTACTATAATTACTTCTCTGCAATGTTCCATTTTCCATACGCAAATAAACTGCACCATCTTGCGCTACAATATCTCCTGATTCAGCAGTTATAGTTATTGAGTATTTATCTGATCTTTCATCATTTAACATTATACCATAAAGACGATTATTTTTATCACGATCTTTAATATATATTGTTAAATTATTAATAGTTTCAAAAGTTTTAGGATTGAAGGATAGACTGGCGTAATTATTAGCAAAATCTATACGCATTAGACGCATCTCTTTGTTAGCAAATGGCATTATATAAAAAGATATGATGTAACAAAAAATAGAAATTAATATAGCTAAAGATATTATAGGCCTTGAAATTTGCAACTTAGTCAAACCAGAGTTTTTAAGAATGGTTATTTCATTGCTTTTTATCATATTGTTATAAACTATAATCACCGCAATAAATATTGATATCGGTATGATAAAAATTAAAAGCCAAGGTAAGATCAAAATAAATAAATATAAAAATTTACCGATTCCAATACCGTTTTCTGTAATATATTGTATAAAAGATATTGCTCTACTAAACCATATCAACGATATTAAGATAAACAATATAGTTAGAAATTGTTTTAACGTTTTTTTAAATAAATAATTAAAATATAACATTATATAATAATGAGTTACAAAAAATTAACTATAGCACAAATTATACCTTCGCTTAATAGCGGTGGAGTTGAAAGAGGTGTTATTGATATTAGTAATTTTTTACAAAAACAAGGATTTAAAGCTATAATTATATCATCGGGTGGAAAAATGGTAGAACAAATTGATGATAAAAATATAACTTTTATTAAGTTAGATGTTAAAAGCAAAAATCCATTTAAAATTATTTTTAATATAAGGAAATTACAAAAAATAATCAAAGAATATAAAATTGATATACTTCATGTAAGATCTAGAGCACCAATGATTAGCGCCTACTTTGCTTGCAAGAATAGTGCAACTAAATTAATTTCTACCATTCATGGCCCCTACTCTATAAATAAATCTAAATTAAAAAGATTTTATAATAGCTTTATGTTAAAAAGCGATCACGTAATTGCTGTATCCAATTTTATTAAAGATTATATAAAAAACAATTATCCTAAATATTTTTCTATTATAAAAGATAATAAACTAACAGTAATTTGTCGCGGTGTTGATCTTGATTATTTTAATCCACAAAATATAAGCGAAGAGCGTTGTCAGAATCTAAAAAAAGAATGGAAAATCAAAGATAATAAAAAACCAGTTATATTTATGCCAGGTCGCTTTACATTTTGGAAAGGTCATGAATTTTTAATTGATGCTTTAAAAAATGTAAAAGATGATTTTTTGTGTATCATGGCTGGCTCTAGCCATGGGCACGAAGAGTATAAAGAAAAGCTTATGGTAAAAATTAATAACCTCAATCTTAACACAAAAATAAAAATAGTCGATAATTGCAAAGATATGCCTGCTGCTTATAAAATTTGTAAATTCGTTATATCTCCAAGTATAATAGCCGAAGCTTTTGGTCGCATAGCGATAGAATCTCAAGCCTGCCAAAAAGCAATAATAGCCACCAATATTGGAGGCTTCTTAGAAACAATTATTGATAATAAAACTGGCTTCTTTGTTGATCCACAAAACACCGACCATTTACAAGAAAAAATATCCTTATTATTAAACTATGATCAAAAATCATTAGAAGAAATTGGAAAAAATGGCAGAGAAAATGTTATAAATAATTTTTGTAATAAAAAAATGTGCCTAGAAACTTTAAAAATTTATCAAAAATTTAACCAAAATACATCAATAGAAAGTTGATTTGGATTGAACAATTATTTATATAATTATACCAATTCCCATCTAAAAATAAACAATATGACAAAATATTTTTTGAGATAAAAATTGTAAAAAATGCAAGTCCTATGCCTATAGGGCTTCAGGCTTTTTGCAATTTTTAGCCAAAAAGATAAAGTC
>JALQXY010000113.1 GCA_023262945.1 Rickettsiales bacterium
CTAATATCTAGTAATTTCAAAGATACATTTGACATAATAATGTTTTAATCTTTAAAAATTCCAAGATAGATACACCATTAATCAATTTAAATATATCCAATGCATGATCTTAGCTATTTACATAATATTTTAATACTTTTAGTTGCCTCGGTTGCTATAATCATTATTTTTAAACAATTAAGATTGAGTCCAGCTCTTGGTTATTTAATAGCGGGTGCGGCTATTGGACCATTTGGTTTTGCTATATTAGAAAGCGACGATACAACTAAATCAATTGCTGAACTTGGAATTGTTTTTTTGCTTTTTGCGATAGGTCTTGAATTATCTTTTTCGCGATTGATGGAGATGAAAAAATATGTTTTTGGCTTTGGTGGTTTGCAAATTATTATCACTGGGATCGTGATGTCTTATTTATCATTTGTTGGCCTTAACATACCAATTGCAATTGCAATATTAATAGGAAGCGCCTTGGCATTATCTTCTACTGCTATTGTATTGCAAGTTATAGCTGAAAATGGCGAACAATCTACTAGAGTTGGCCGTTTATCATTTTCAACTCTACTTATGCAGGATCTAGCTGTTATTCCTATCTTGGTATTATTGCCAATAATCAAACAAAGTGATATTAGTATCTTTAGTGCCTTAACTAAAGCTTTCATTAACGCCATTATTGCTATGGTCATAATATTCATCGTTGGGAGATCTTTACTTAGACCTCTTTATAAAATGATAGCTGATACAAAAAGTAATGTTTTGTTTTTAAGCTTTACTTTAATTATAATTCTAGGTGCGGCTTATATGAGTCATAATATGGGCCTATCATTTGCTCTAGGGGCTTTTATAGCAGGATTAATGGTTGCAGAAACGGAATATAGATATCGCGTCGAAGAAGAGATCAATTCTCTAAAACATTTATTGATGGGCCTTTTCTTTTTAACTATCGGTATGTCATTTGATTTTGACTTAATGATAAGAAATCTACCATGGATTATTCTAGCATCTTTTACCCTAATATCATTTAAAGCAATTATAATAGTCACATTATGTCGTATATTTAATTTTCCACTTGGATCATCAATTCACGCTGGTCTTTTGTTAGCTCAAGGGGGTGAATTTGCTTTTGTAGTGTTACTGATGTCAGTTAATAGTAATTTAATTAATACTTCCACTTCGCAATTTTTAATGACAGTAATAACCTTAACTATGGCACTAACACCTCTTTTATCATCTATTGGACGCCAGATTAAGACTTACCTTTACACAAAAGAGGTACTACAAGACAGTAAAATAAAAAGAGAAATAGGAAATATCAAAAATCATGTTATAATAATAGGATTTTCTCGTATTGGGCGTATCATAACTCATATCTTGCGCAAACAAAATATCAGATATTTAATTTTGGATAATAATCATCGTATGGTGCGTATGGAAAAAAATAAAGGCTACAATATAATTTATGGTGATGCTATGAATAAAGATGTCTTAACACATGTTGGCACCGAAAAGTGTGATTCTGTTATTGTTGCAATGGATGATGAAATTAGTTGTATAAAAATTACACGCTTCATTCATTTACATTTTCCTAATGCATCAGTAATCACTAAATCAGAAACAATAAATAATACTCAGAGATTTAAGAAATTTGGAGCTAGTTTTGTTGTTTCCAAAAACCTTGAAACCGCAATACAAATGAGTAACGCTGCCATGTTGTCAGTTGGGTTAGAAAATCAAGAAATTAATAATGCCTTGGATTTATTTCGTGATAACAGTGCTGATTTTTTAAAAGATATATTGCAGTCAGAAAAGCAAGAAGGAAATCTAGATCTTTTTGATAAAATAAAAACTAATAAATCCCTAAAGAAGATAAAAAAACAAAAAGATTTTAAATCCAATACTAAATCCAATACTAAATCCAATCTTTAATTACGTTTTTAATAAAATATCTTTTTTAAAATAAAGCTAAAAAAGCCTCAGAACAAAAAATTGATTTCACAATAATCAATTTAATAAAGTAGCCCATCTACTCATAGCTCTAATCTTTTTAGCTTGGATACGCTGCCTTATTTCAGAGCTTCTTTCTTTATTTGTTGTTGAATTTCGCCATTTAAAACTATCATCAATGCTATTTTCTCTATTTTTGTTTTTTAATTTTAATTTGCGCTGCTTCTCTTCATCTAATATTTTTTTTCTTTTTTTATATAAAGATGTATTATGATCGCACATTCGTTTGTGATGCATAATTATATTATCAACAAACCAACGATGCTTTCTGTTGCGTAGTTTACGTAATTTTCTTCTGCACGATCTAGTTAATCGTGAAATTCTAGTACGGGAATATAGAATACCAGCCAAAGAATAGGTAGCAACATCTTGAATTAAAGATGGATGTGCCCTAATAAATTCTTTGTAATCTAGTTTTATTATTTGTAAGGATCTGCTATTTCTTATGGTCACGATTATTTATTTTAATAAAAATACTTTATCTGTTATTGTACTTTATTTTTATATAAAGTGGAAATGATTTTTGTATTATTTTTAGATTTTTTTTTATTATGATACAATCTTGCCATTTTTTATAAGAGAATTTTAATTTAAATCCGTTAGTAATAACAATTCCCATCTAAAAATAAACAATATGACAAAATATTTTTTGAGATAAAAATTGTAAAAAACGCAAGTCCTATACCTATAGGTCTTAAGGCTTTCTGCAATTTTTAGCCAAAAAGATAAAGTCAGATTGTTTAGTTTTTTTATATATATGATAATCTTTCAATACGACATTTATGTAGAGTATATGATAAGTATGTAGACCATATAATGACGATG
>JALQXY010000106.1 GCA_023262945.1 Rickettsiales bacterium
TCACAAGATATAAACACTGCCAAGGAGCAAATAATTAACGCTATAGATGGATTTTCTAAAGATCCTGAGCCTTTTATTTTTTTGATAAAAAAAAATACTTTTTCAAAATACAAAAAAACAGAAACTCCTGAAAATAATTGAACACAAGGCAAAAGAAAGATAATTTTAGAATAAAATTAATGAAACAAATAAAACCAGAAAACAAAATAGCACATTTCTTGTGGCAAAGAGCTAAACCTTACAAATGGTGGTTCATTTTGATGCTTCAAGCCCCACTTGTTGGTGCAGCATTTATTCCTGCCAACCAATATGCAACTAAGCTGATAATAGATATTATAACTCAGAACCCCGATTTTTCTTATGCACAAATATTTTTACCAATTCTGATATTTATAATTGCAGGTATATCAATTGAGGTTTCTTGGAGATTGGCAAATTTTGCAGATTATAAGTCATTACCTCATTTTCACGCAGACATAATTAATAATATTTATTCTTATGTAACAAATCATGAATATAGATTTTTTCAGGATAACTTATCTGGCACTATATCAAGTAAAGTAAAAGAAATAGCTGATAAATCGCAGGAGTTGTTTGATAGTTTTAGATTTTCTCTCATTGAGCCTTTTATATCAATAATGATATCGCTGTTTCTTTTATATTCAGTTTCATCTCAGATAGCTCTGTTATTTTTCCTGTATCTGATTTCTATCTTTTATTTAAGTTTTTTGATTTCAAAGAAAATTCATTTTCTAAGCAAAGATTATACAAAAGAAAGACAGGGTGTTAGTGGCTTAATTACTGATTCAATTTCTAATATCTCAAGCATCTTCTTATTTGCCTCAAGAAAAAGAGAAAGAAAATTTGTTGATAAAGGATTAAATAAATTGGTGGTTTCAACAAAAAAGATGCTCAAATATGAATTTATATTACATGCTATTTTTGGCATTATTAGCTTAGCTGCTTCTGTTGGTTCTTTATTTCTAATAATTCACTTAAGAAAGGCTGGAAAAGTAACCATTGGAGATTTTGCCCTTGTAATTGGTCTTGTTCATTATGCAATGTGGAGTTCATTTAACATCATAATGAACCTAAAAGAATTCGTTAAGAAAAATGGAGAGTTGATTGAATCTTTTTCAATTTTTAATGATAAATGGCAAGATAAAGATAACGGGAGCACTCAAAAACTAAAATCTCCTAACGCCAATATTTCATTCAATAATATTTCATTTTTCTATGACAATAAAACCCAAGTCTTTGATAATTTAAGCCTTGATATCAAATCAGGAGAAAAAATTGGATTGGTTGGAAAGTCAGGGGCTGGAAAATCTACTTTGATTAATCTCTTGCTAAAATATTTTAGAATAAATGAGGGTAATATTTTAATCGGAGAGCAGGATATAGCAAAAATCAATCCAGATTCTTTAAGAGAAAATATAGCTGTTATTCCTCAAGATACTCTGCTTTTTCATAGAACAATTTTAGATAATATTGCCTATGGAAAGGAACAAGCTACAAAAAAGGAAATTATAGATGCTAGTAAGAAGGCTCATATTGATGAATATATTACCACTTTAGATAAGGGGTACAATACATATGTCGGAGAAAGAGGCGTTAAATTATCAGGTGGTCAAAGACAAAGAATTGCCATAGCCAGAGCGATTTTAAAAGATGCTCCAATTTTAATATTGGATGAAGCAACTTCTAGCCTCGATTCCAAAACAGAAAAATTAATTCAAGAAAGCTTAAATCTGTTAATTGAAGATAAATCAAAAACAGTAATTGCCATAGCTCATCGCCTTTCAACCTTAAAACATATGGATCGCATAATCGTTATGGATAAAGGCAAGATTATTGAAGAAGGAACTCATGATGAGTTACTAAAAAATAAGAATAGTTTATATAAGAAATTATGGGAGTTACAGGAGATTTAAAATAGAAGGTAAAATTTTATAATATGGCTTGGATTTATCTAACAATTTTGGCAGTAATTTTTCAGTTACAAAGGAATTTTTTACAAAAAAAATTAAGAAATAAACTAGATACTTTAGCTGTAAGTTGGGCAAGAGTGTTTTTTGTTGCGCCAATATTGGTAATTGCACTTTGCTTTTTAATTACCACAAAAACTGATCTATTTTACAATCTTGATATTGTTTTTTATTTGCATTGTTTTGGTGCTGCTATTGCTCAAATTATAGGAACTTTATGTTTAGTTGAGTTATTTTCGCGCAGAAATTTTGCTGTAGGAATAGCTTATATGAAAACAGATACCATTCAAGTTGCTATTTTGGCAGCAATATTCCTTTCAGAATCTATTCCAGCTCTTGGGATTTTTGCAATTTTTATGGCAGTAATTGGGCTTATTTTACTAACTCCTATTGATCCTAAATTAAAATTATTTGAGAGGATTTTTCATAAAAGTGCAATTTTAGGAATAGGAGTTGGTTTTTTCTTATCAGCCACAACCATTTTCATGAAAAAAGCCATGGTTATGGTTGGATTACAAGAAGAGAGTAAAATTTTGCCAGTAATTACTGTCTTTATCATTTATACTATCATGCAAAATGTTATATATGCTCTTTATGAAACTTATAATAAAAGACTAAAAGCTACTTTTAACAACATCATGATAAACTCAAAACAATGTTTGCTAATAGGGTTTTTTAGTGTGGCTGGAACTATTTGCTGGCTTGGAGCATTTTCACTACAATTAGTGGCTTATGTAAAGGTTGTGGCTCAGTTAGAAATTCTCTTGTCCTTCTTAATTTCTCATCATTTCTTAAAAGAAAAAAGCACTAAATGGGAAATTTCTGGTATTATTTTGCTTATATTTAGCATCATCTTAATTCTTTTTGCTAAATTATGACAATTTTACCAAATATAATAACTAAACAATTAATTCTGCGTTTACCCAAATCAACAGAAGCTAAGTTAATGCGTGATTTTGTCATTAAGAACAAACAACATTTTTTACCTTGGGAAGCTATACAAATAGATGATTATTATACAGAAAATTACTGGCTAGAGAGAATTGAGCAAATTAATAAAGATTTCCTATCTGATAAGTCATGTTGTTTAAATATTTATAAAAAAGAAGAGGACGAAAAATTAATAGGTATGGTAAATTATACCAACTTTATCAGGGGTGCTTTCCATTCTTGTTTTCTTGGCTTCAAAATAGCTAAAGAATTTGAAAATAAAGGATACATGACTTTAGCACTGAAGGCTTCTATAGATTATATTTTTAATCAATTAAGTTTACATCGTATTGGGGCTAATTATATGCCTTGCAATAAAGCAAGTGCTAAAGTTCTTGAAAAATGTGGTTTTCAACAAGAAGGGTTAGCTAATGATTATTTATACATCAATGGCAAGTGGGGAGTGTCAAAAAAAGTGTGTCTAAGGAACTAATATAGCTTAAATATTAGTTAGTAGCAGGAGTTTCAATAATGGAAATAAATATCAAGGTGGAGAGCGTAAGCGAACCTTGATATTTATTTCCATTATTAGAAAAAATATATTAGGGTAACGATTTTATTAATTATAAAAAGGTTACCCATGAAAACTGTTTTTAATGTAGAAACTTTAATTTCAAATTCAATAAAAAATTTGAATAATGAAACAAAAAATTTAATAAGTTTAGATAGGTTTATAATGCTAACAATAGAAACTTTAATGAATTTAGAAAGGGATTCATATCTAAAAGAATTAAAAGAAAAAAATATTTATGACAAAGGAAATGGTCATTACCAAAGAAGCATGAAATCACTACTTGCTAACCATCTGACTATAAATATTCCAAGAGTAAGAAATGGAAATTTTACTCCTCAAACACTTGAATTGATTAAACATAGTCAGGATCAATTAAATGAATTATCTCTTTCTTTATATAAAAAAGGCATGAGTAACAGAGATATCTCAGATTTATTATCTGAGTTTTTTCAAGAAAAAATGAGCAGAACAACTATTAATAATTTAGCAAAATCTTTTCATGAAATTAGGGTCGCATGGCAAAATAGTAATTTAGATGAAAGGTATCTTGCTGTATATTGCGATGCTATTTATATAACTGTAAAAAGGGGTAATAAATATAGTAAAGAAGCAGTATATATTGCCTATGGAGTTAAAGAAAATTGTAAAAGGGAATTATTGATTTTGGAATCATCTCCCAATGAAAGTGCTACGGTTTGGGAAGATAATTTTGCTGATTTAAAGCTTAGGGGAGTAAAAAAAATAGATTTAATTATTGCTGATGGAATTAAGGGATTTGAAGATAAAGTAGGAATTCATTTTCCTGATTCTGAAATACAAAAATGCGTTCTTCATAAAATGAAAAATATTACAAAAAAAATCTTAACTTCAGATAAAGCAGAAATTTGTTTTGATTTAAAGGAAGTTTTTAATAATTTTGAAAGAAGTGATACAGTTGAAAATGCTTATAATAAAGCTGATAAATTTGTTAAAAAATGGCAATTTAAATACCCTCATATTTCAAAATATTTTAATGAAAAAGATTTTAATTATTATTTAACATATATAAAATTTAATGCTGAATCCAGAAGGTCTATCTATACTACAAATCCTATAGAAAGTCTTAATAGCATTATTAAAAAAGCAACTAGAAATAAATTATCTTTTGAAAGTGAAGATACTTTGCTTGATTATTTATTTACTGTTATTAAAGAATTCCAAAATAAAAATTGGAGTATTTACCCTAATAATGTTTTTAAAAATTTCTGCTTAACTCAGACACACAAAATTTGACGGGGTGGGCAAGTGGGAGCAACATGTGCTTACTCGCTTGATTAATGGTAATTGGAAAAAGATTTAAAGTAATGAAAACCTTAGAAATTGTAAAAAAACATATTTTTGATTTAGAAAATGCTTTGCTAACTGAAGAAGTTAGAAAAAGTGAAGATGAATTAAATCAATTGATCTCAGATAATTTTGTAGAATTTGGCAGTTCAGGGAAAATATATAAAAAATCTGATATTCTAAAATTCTTACCACAAGAAGAATTTAAAAAAATTACTATTACAGATTTTGAAATTATTTCTAGCGGAAAAGATGAGATTTCAGTGCGCTATAAATCTAGCTTGGAAGATAATATCACATTAAGATCATCCATTTGGAAAAAAGAAGGTGATGATTGGAAAATTATCTTTCATCAAGGGACAAAAATAGAAAATAAGCCCACTCTTTTTATTATTTGCGGAATGCCAGCATCTGGCAAAACAACACTCACACAAAAAATAATAGAAAAATATGGCGCTATTCATCTATCAGAAGATGAATGGATGAAGGATTTGATCTCTATGTATGATAATGATGAAATGCGAGATAATGTTGCAGGGCTACATAGAAAATTTGCATCGCAGTTACTTACAAAATCTATCAATATTGTAATGGACGGAGGCTATTATAGCAAAGAAGAAAGGGATGAATTAAAAAATATAGCAAAAAATTCTGGCGCAAATGCTGAGCTACATTATTTAAAGGCAGATTTTTCTACCCTAAACGCAAGAAGAATTGAAAGGAATAAAAAGCTCAGAGAAGAATTCCACACAACAGAGGAAAATTTAAAAAGAGCAAAACAATATTTTTGCGAGCCAACTGCAAAAGAAAACCCGATAATACATGTTAATAATAATATTATCTTGAGAATAGTAGAATATGGCTCACCAAAATATTTTGAAGCAACCACTTTAAGAGAAGATATTTTAAGGAAGCCACTTGGACTTGGTTTTAAAAAAGAAGAGTTAGAGCAAGATAAAAATCATATTCATGTTATTGCCACTATCAACGAGAAAATCATTGGAACATGTGCTTTAGCGCCACTAAACAATAAAACTCTTAAAATGCAAAGAGTGGCAATAAAAGAAGATTTTCAAAACAAAGGAATCGGCACTCTTTTATTAAAATTTTGTGAAGAATATGTAATAGATTTTGGCTATCAGGAGCTATATTGCCATGCCAGAGATAGCGCAATTCCCTTTTATGAAAAACATAATTTTATAGCTGAGGGAGATTTATTTGATGAGGATGGAACTACTCCTCACCTAAGAATGAGAAAAATATTAAAATAATAAATATGATCAAACTTCCATTTACCAAGATAATTGATTTAAAATCAAAATATAATGATTTTGAATATAGTTTATTTATTAGATTTCCAAGTGAATATAAGGATAATAAAAAATCCTATCCAACCTTATTTTTACTAGACCCAGAATATCTTTTTTCCACATGTTATGCTATTTCCAGTATCTATAAAAATTATATAATTATTGGTATTGGACATAAGGATTTAGATTTCAAAGAATTAGATTCAGAAACACGCACCAGCAAGAATGACATTAACAGAACAAGAGATTTTTTACCCTGGAAGTTAGATAAAAATATTTTTAGAAAAGATGTTCCTATTTCTACAATTGAAGAAATTGTTAATGTGTCTGGCTATGCAGATAAATTTGCAGAATTTATAAATAAACAAGTAATTGAGCTAGTTGACAGTAATTTTAGAACCACAAAAGATAGAACTCTTGTAGGTCACTCATTTGGAGGAGTTTTTGCCAGCTTTATGTTGCTTAAATATCCAGATAATTTTACAAAATACATTATCATCACACCAGTTTTAGCTAAAGAACATTACACAACAAAAGAAATGTTTGATCTTATTACAAGAGAAAAACTACTTACAAAAAAGATTGCCTATTTTTCTATTGGCGGTGAAGAGGGAGATGATGATTTAGTGAATAACTATGTTGAAACTCTAAAAAATAATTGCTCAAAAATTGCCAATTATCCAAATCTTATTTCCAAGATTGAGGTTATTAAAGATGAAAATCATGTCTCTGTTGTGGTGCCTAGCATTTGGCGAGGATTAAAATTTTTTGATTCAATCCAAAAACAACAATGAAAATAAAATTATATTTACAAAGGAATTATGAATAAAGTTATCATCATCAACGGAGCTTCATGCTCTGGCAAAACAACAATAGCAAAAGAAATTTGCCAGCAATCTAACAATAATTTTGTTCATTTACAAATTGATAAAACTGGCGAATTTTATAGCACAATTTTTCCAAAAGGTTTTTCATTTGCACAAAATGAAATTGGCACAGAAAATGATGATGATGGTTTAAAGGGTTTATTTAATAATAATCGCTTAGCGCGCAGAAAAGTTGTTGCCTCTATCTTACTTGCAACAGCAAAAGAATTATTAAATCAAAATTTTAATATTGTTATTGATACGGCTTTAGATGGCCCTGATGCAAAAGAATTAGCACAAATCTACCTAAAACCTCTAAAAAATTATGAGGTTAAATTTGTTGGCATATATTGCCCATTAGAAGAAAGATTAAATAGATTAAAAGCTAGAACTGACAATCTTTTTTTAACAGAAGATTTTATCAAGAGTCAAACCAACCAATATAATGTTTTTGAATCTTGCAAAGAATTATATGATATTTGGTTTGATAGCTCAAAGTTAAGCGGCGTGAAAATAGCATCTGATTTATTGAAACCAATAAAACAGAAACAAAAAATTGATAAAGAAATTCTAATTCGCCCATCTGTAATTTCTGATCTTGATGATATGGTCTTACTTTCAAAAGCAAAACGCCTCAATTATGAAAAAGCACAGCCACAATTTTGGAGATATGCTGGAAAGCATGGAGATAATGCTCAAAGGAGATGGTTCAAAGAATTACTGGAATCTAAAGAGTATCTATTACTAACAGCACAAAATCATAATAAACAAATGATAGCTTTTGTAATAGGAAAATTAATAACCGCTCCAGAAGTTTACGATCCAAAAGGCTTAACTCTTATGGTTGATGATTTTTGTGTAAAATCAGAAAATTTATGGGAATCTGTTGGAGAAAAGTTGATTAAAATAATCAAGGATCATGCTAAAATAAGAGGAGCAACTCAAATAGTTGTGGTATGTGGAGCTCATGATGATTTAAAGTGTAAATTCTTAAAAAAACAAAATTTATCTATCGCATCAAATTGGTTTGTAGGAGAAATATCTTAAAATGACAAATATAAAAATCAGAAATTACCGAGAATCAGATGCTAAATTTTTGGCAGAGATTTATTACAATACAATTCACCAAATTTGTAAGTCAGATTATAATGAAGAGCAATTGAATGCTTGGGCGCCGAAATCTTCTTTAGAAACAGAAGGCTGGATAAAAAAATGGCAAAAATTACCGCCATTTGTTGCAATTATTAAAGACAAGATAGTAGGTTTTGCAGAATTTGAGAATAATGGCCATATTGATTGTTTTTATGTTCATTATCAATTTCAAAATAGAAATATTGGATCAAAGCTACTGGAAGAAATAGAAAAAATCGCCAAACAGAAAAATTTATCAAAGATTTATGCTGAAGTAAGCATAACTGCTAAACCTTTCTTTGAGAAAAAGGGATTTAAAATATCAAAAGCACAAACAGTTTTAATAAGAGGGGTAGAGTTAGATAATTTTGCAATGGAGAAACAGATTCATCAAAATAATAAAGATTTTGGGCTTCCAGCAGAATATCAACAAATCCCTGAATATTTTGATAAACATAATATCTCTGATGATACCGATATTAAAAATAAGGCAATAGAAAAATTACTCAAAGAACAAGATGTCAAAAATATCCTAGATATGACTTGCGGTACTGGCTCTCAAGTTTTTTATCTTAACGAACATGGATATAAAGTAACAGGATCAGATTTTAGTCCAGAGTTACTAAATATAGCTAGAAAGAAGGCAAAGGAACAAAATTTAAATCTTGAATTTATTGATGGTGATATGTGCTTCTTAAAGGTTGGTTCTTTTGATGCAGTTATCACAATGTTTAATGCCATAGGTCATTTAAGCAAAGAAGATTTTGCTAAAGCAATTAAAAATATCAGCAAAAACCTATCAAAAAATGGAATTTATATTTTTGATATTTTTAACCTAAATGCTATGACTAACGAGGCTGTTGAGGATTTAAGAATGGATCAGAAATTTGAAGTTGATGGCGATAAAATACATCAAATCCAATATTCAAAATTAGACAGAAAAAATGCCATCCTTACCTCTTATGACAATTACAAAATTAAAGATAAATCAGGAAAAACAAAAGAGATTAACAACTCTTTTAGTCTGCAAATTTACACATCAAAAGAATTAAAAGAAATCCTAGAAAGAAATGGATTCAAAATCCTTAAGTTTAGTGATATTTATGGTAAGGAATTTATAGAAGATAAAAGCCTAAACATATTAATCGTAGCTCAAAAAATACATGACCATGTCTAAAATTAGAGTGATTTTTATCAATGGGACTTCATCAACTGGCAAGACCACTTTAGCAAGGAATTTACAAAAAAGCTTGAGCGATAAATGGCTATACATGGATATGGATCATTTTATTGAAATGATGAATCCAGAAATTGCTGTTTTTGATAAAAATCATCCTAAATTTTTGGAAAAAACATCAGGATTTTACGCTGAAAAATCTGGGGATGGCTATCATATTGATGTTGGTCATCTGGGAGAAAAGATATTATCAGATATGATAGACCAAGTAAGAAACATGCTAGAGCTCGGATGGAATATAATTTTTGTTGGTGTTAGGCCTTATGAAAAACAGATAAAGCAAATAAAAGAAAAATTAGCAAAATTTAATCCGCTTACGATTTACCTTTATGCAAGTAAAGAGATCATTCAAAACAGAGAACTTGGTAGAGATAATCGATTAACTGGCTCTACAATAGAACTTTTAAAAAGATTTGAAGGTAAGAATTTGCACGATTTGCAATTTGATTCAGGTGCTACAAAAGCAGAAATAATAGCAAAGGAAATAGTAGAAAAATATGAGCTGGATTAATTAATTTGTTTAGGCTAAAAATATTGCTCTATAATTCATGAAAGCCACCCTTGCTACCAATATTGCCATATTTGCCAGCAGTTGCAGCCTCAACAAAAGATCTTGGCTTTCCCTTCTCTGAAAGCCCTAATTTTTCTACAAATGTTTCCTTTAATTCAACTCCCGATTCCACTAATTTCTGTCCAATTTCTTTATGAGATTCAGGTACTTTACTTTCCAAGTCTAATTGTTCCTTTTTGAATGCTTCAAGTGTCTGATGTGCTTTTATCAGACCAAAATCAGCAGCTCTTTGATACATATCCTCAGCCCCCTCAAGATTACCTCTACCTTTTAACATCTTGGCATAATCTATTTGAGAATTAGGATTGGGGATTGGTGCGGTTGCTGCTATTGTTGTCCATTTTTCGTTTAAATCATGAAGTCTAGGATGGTTGCATTTTTCTGCCCAAGTAACGACAGATCCCATTGATCTAACATTTCCTAACTCTGCTGATTCTTCAAATTTTTCCATTGCCAGAGCAATATTTTTTTTCATATTATCTGGCATAGGAAGAGCGATATCTTGGTAATATTTTTTTGGCTCTACCTCGGGCCTCATTTCTTCTTCCGTTGCTAATCCTAAATGTTGCATATAGGCTCTTACTCCGTAACTACTTGCGACAGATGATAATGCTGGAGCTGTATTTTCCTCACCATGTTGCCTAATTATTT
>JALQXY010000093.1 GCA_023262945.1 Rickettsiales bacterium
GTTAACAAAATAGATAAACCTGGCGCTGATTCTTCTAGAGTAAAAAATGAATTGTTGAGTCATGGTATAATTTCAGAAGATATGGGGGGAGACTCGATTTTTATAGAAGTTTCAGCAAAGCAAAAATTAAATCTAGACAAACTTGAAGAAGCTATTCTTTTGCAAGCAGAAATATTAGATTTAAAAGCGGCTTATGAGGGAAAATCAAGTGGCACAGTTCTTGAATCAAGGATTGATCCATCTCGAGGCGTAGTAGCATCTTTATTGGTCGAAAAAGGCTCTCTTGATGTTTCTGATCTTATAATTGTTGGCACTTCGTTTGGTAAAGTCAGAAAAATGATCGATAGCAACCAGAAAAACATCAAGACCGCCACTCCTTCTATGCCAGTAGAAATTCTAGGACTTGATCAGGCGCCTAAGGCTGGAGATAAATTTATTGAAGTTGACGAAGAAAGGCAGGCTCGCGAAATTATAAGCTATCGTCAAAGAAAAGAGAAGGAACAAAAATCGCTGCAAAATTCTGTTAAATCTATTAATGATATATTTAGAAACTCTGGTAGTGACAAAATTAAAAACCTAAATGTAATAATAAAAGCTGACGTACACGGCTCGGTTGAAGCGATAAATGGCTCAATTATAAAATTAAATAATGATGAAGTAGCCATAAAAGCTATCCATCTTGCCACTGGAGGAATTACCGATAGCGATGTTAATTTAGCAGCCGCATCTGATGCAATAATATTAGGATTTAACACTAGAGCTAATTTATCTACAAAAGATCTAGCTAATACAAAAAATGTTGAAATAAGATATTATTCAATAATTTATGATTTAATTGATGATCTTAGAAAAATATTATCTGGAATGCTTGAACCAATTAAATCAGAAAATTATCTTGGACAAGCTGAAATAAAAGAAGTATTCAAAATATCTGGTGCTGGTAAAATTGCAGGCTGCTTTGTAAATGATGGATTAATAAAGAAAAATGCCAAAGCTAGATTACTAAGGGATAATGTTGTTATTCATGATGGCACTCTAAAAACTGTTAAAAGATTCAAAGAAGATGCAAAAGAAGTGAAAAGCGGTTTTGAATGCGGCCTTTCATTTGATAATTATGACGATATCAAGCAAGGAGATAATATCGAATGCTACGAGATTAACGAAACACAAAGAACAATTTAATGTCGTTTTTTATCTTTAAAATCACCAGAGATATCGATCAATTTTAACTTCATCTTTTTATTTAAAATTACCCAAATTCCTTGATTTGTAAAGACCTATGCACAACCCCAACCCCCTAACTTCAATTTTTCTATTTGAGGCTTTTAAAAAATCCAAATTTTCTTAATTTCTTGGAATTTTCATGATTTTTTTTTGGAAAGTGAATAACCAATGAAAATAGGAAAATACTAGATTAATCACTATTTTATACCAATTCCCACCTAAAAAACATATATAAAAACTAAACAATCTGACTTTATCTTTTTGGCTAAAAATTGCAAAAAGCCTTAAGACCTATAGGCAT
>JALQXY010000103.1 GCA_023262945.1 Rickettsiales bacterium
AGTATCAAATATTATGGTATTTCTATTGCTCAGGGCTAACGAAAAGTCGTCATAACATGCGTTATCAAACAACATCTTCTATTAATATTGATAGGAATCAACACGATTATGCTAAAACTATTTTTTTACAATTTTTATCTCAAAAACATTTTTTCATATTGTTCTTTTTAGACGGGATTTGGTATTATTTTGATTTTATGAAGTTGATTTGGCAAGAAAAATATTGTATCAAATTTTTACTCTCTTTTTCTAAAAAATTTGACAACCAAAGATTCCTAAATATTTAAATTAACGATGTTTGTAAGAAAATGTGATAGGTTATATATAATCTAATTTTTCTTATCGATACCTTCTTGCGAAAATTCTATTATTATTTCTTTCCAGATGTTATATTTGTCAATTGGCAATCCACGCAAAGGGCTACATAAATCGATAGCTCTTTTAGCATTTTTAACGGCAATAGCAAATTCTTCTTTATTACTTTTGTAATCAATCATCTCTTCCAAATCATCAATATCTGATGTGATGTATCCGTAACGGTCAATATTAATTCTAACTAAGATATTTTCCTTACTAGTCTTTTCACTTTCCAATAAAGATCTTTTAAAGCAGCTTTTTATTTGAGAATATAAATTAAATTTTTCACGATTAGATAAATTAAGACCAGAAATAGATTTTTGCGACATTTGAAATTCTTTTTGTGTATTTTTCTTTTTAAGTTGAGCAATCCTTTCTTTTTGTTGCATTATTTTGTCTGGCATAAAAGGTCCTAATTCTTCTTTTGCTAATGTTTTTGTTTTTTGTGAATTTTTATTGGTTATTTTGTTTTTCTTGATATTTTTTTCTTTTTTTGGCTTTTTAGTTTTATTAATTGTATTTGACTTTGTATATGCCTCTTTTTTTATATCACTGTCTTTTATTTCATTATCAATTATCTTCTGAGGAGCTTTTTCTGAATTAATTGCCAATGACGAGTTTTGTAATTTAACTTTGACATTTATTTTACTATTTTCGCGAGATGATTTGCTAAAACTAAAGCTTAAAGCTAGATAAAGAACTAAAATCGTATGCAATAATATTGAATAAATTATACCTTTTGACACTTTGCTAATCCTTTATTGGAAATATGAATTTGTTATGATAAATTACTTTTTTACTAATTTTTTCTTAAACAGAATTGTAAAATCTTTAAAATTAAAGTAAAATAATGGAGCGTTCCAAATATTAATATCAAACCCATCTTTGAATAAAATTATAACAAAATATTTTTGAGATAAAAATTTTTAAAAAATGAAGCTTTTTAGGGATTTTTAGCCAAAAAGATAAAGTCAGATTGTTCAGTTTTTATATATTTTTTAGGTGGGAATTGGTATAATATCATTTTTAACTGTCAACTTTTGTAACTAATACAATTTGCTTAAAACCTGCCAAATTAACTCTCTTTATTGTTTCCATTACTTTACCATAATCATTCCTTTTATCTGCTTTAAGATATATTACGTAATCAAAATTTCTAGAGGTTTGTTTATGAAGATAGGCATCAATTGTTTCAATATCAATTTTTTCATCGTTAACAAACAAACTTCCATCTTCTTTTAAAGACAAGGTAACAGAAAGATCATTTTTTTGCGATTGTGCCTCAGCTCCTTCGGGTAAATTTAAATTAAGGCCACCAGTAACTATAGGCGCTGTAACCATAAAGATTATCAATAGCACCAATAATACGTCAACAAATGGAGTGATATTAATATCGCTAATTACGTGGCTACGACTATTAATTGATTTATTTTTGCCATGATTGATAATCATCGATTTTTATTTTTTAAGATAAATAAGTCATTGCCAAGTTTTTTATCTTGAACAACATCGCGCAAATTAACTTTTATTACTTCATCTAGGTCATTATAAATCTCCATTTGTAAGAAATTAATAGGATTTAGAGAAAAAATTAAACTAAAATTGCCCGAATTAGGATTGTTTTTTTTTGCCAAAGTAATCTTAATATTGTTATCTTTTTTTACAACATCAATCAAATCAATATCTTTAGCATCAAAGGAAATATTTTTTCTAGTTAATAAAGATGCAGGAGTAGTATTTGTTCTTAGATTTGATATTTCATCTAATTCTGCATCGTAATATGATAAAACTGGACCATTAACAACTATAATAATTGATGATTTATTATCATATTCTACGCGCATTTTTCCGGGGCGAGACAAATAAAATTTGCCATTGGCAATCGATCCAGAAGAAGTTATTTGGGTAAAATTAGCAGAAAGATTGTGTAAGTTATTAAGATAATTTTCAATTTGAGATAATTCTAGGTTATATTTACTTATTAAGTTAGATCTTTTGTCGCTGGCTAGGGCTTTACTTCCAATCAATAGTGTACAGAATAATAAGCACAATAACAAGTGATTAAGGCTAATCACGGATGTTATTATTTTAATTGATTTTGACATTGGGCAAAAAATTATAATTAATGCTTAAATTTTGATTTTGACTTTTAAAAAAAAGTGTAAATAATCTATCTATTTAAAGATTTACATTCAAAAAGATAAGTTATTTTAAATGTAATTTGATTTTCCAACTTATATATTAGTTAAAAATTCAATTAATAAATTATATAAATTTTTTATAAATTAAACTTAATTATAAAATTATAAACTACTTTTATGAGAAAATATTCTATTATTTTGGCGTTACTAGCTATTACTTTACCTTTTTCTGCTTACAGCGCAACAAAATATGTTTCAATAGGAACTGGTGCAATAACTGGCGTTTATTATCCAGCCGGTGGTGCTATATGTCGTTTGCTAAATAGAGGTCGTAAAGAGCACGGTATTAGATGTTCAGTTGAATCAACTGGTGGTTCAGTTTCAAATTTAAATGCGATACGCAACAATGCTATTGATTTTGGTATAGTTCAATCCGATTGGCAATATCAAGCCTATAATGGTGCAGATTTTTTTGCCGATCAAAGACCTTTTGAAGAATTAAGATCAGTTTTTTCTCTTTATACCGAAACATTCACCATTGCTGTTAAAGAAAACTCTAATATAAATAGTCTTGATGATATTTTAGGTAAAAAAATTAACTTAGGGCCAAAAGGTTCTGGTATGTATGCAACGATGAAAGTTTTAATGGACGTCAAGGGTTGGACTGAAGAAAGCTTTTCTGAAGTTTCTTACTTGCAACCTTCAGAGCAGCCAAAGGCACTTTGTGAGGGATCTATAGATGTTATGATTTATGCTGCAGGTAATCCTAACGGTGTTTTGCAAGAAGCAACTCAAGCTTGCAAAGTTAGAATTTTAAGTATCGACAATAAAACAACTGATAAACTAATTGCTGTAAATCCATTTTATGTCAAAACCTCAATTCCAGCTGGGATTTATGCTGGAAATAACAAAGAAATAAATACTTTTGGTGTAATGGCTAGTTTAGTTACATCCGAAAAAACTGATAATGAAATAGTTTACAATATGATAAAAGCTACCTTTGATAATTTTGATAATTTTAAAACTCTACATCCTGTCTTTTCTTCGTTGAAAAAAGAGAATATGATAAGAACAGGTAATTCAGCACCAATTCATCCTGGGGCTATGAGATATTTTAAAGAATCAGGATTGATTAAATAAAATTTAGAATTTTATTTAATACCAAATCCCATTTTAAAAGTTTTAAAAAAATAAAATTCTAATTTCATATTTTTGGTTAAAAATGATTGCCGATTTGACGGATTAATTGATTATTAATTAATTAATATGATCAAATCTCCTTCAGCTGTATGGATATACAGCTTCATTTTTTAAAAATTTTTATCTCAAAAATATTTTGTCATATTGTTCATTTTTAGATAGGAATCGGTATTATTCACTTCCAATTTTCATTTTAGCTGCAAAACACCTTCCTTCATTGTTAAATGTTTATATCGTTTCTTATATTTTAAATTGTTAAAGATTTAGGATCTTTAATATTATTGATTTTTGTTGGCCAATTTGGGTTTATAATGTAATATTTTGGTATTTTTATTATCTTAGAATGAATTGTTTTAAATTTTCATTTGATAAATCTTTTAAATTTTGATAGGATTTCTTCATATTTGCAGCAAATGTCATTTTTAACTCAAGTCTTTCAATAGAAAGTTGATTTAATTATGTAATACCAATTCCCATCTAAAAATGAACAATATGACAAAATATTTTTGAGATAAAAATTGTAAAAAATGCAAGTCCTATACATATAGGGCT
>JALQXY010000110.1 GCA_023262945.1 Rickettsiales bacterium
TTTGCTAATTTAATGAACTCATCAATAACTTCGGCTGCAGTTAAGATTTTATTATGATATCTATTAATAGAATTTTGCAGCATTTCCATAAAGGATTTGCTTTGAATAAGGTTTGTTTTGGTGCGAGATTTAATTTCATCATTTAAAATCTTTTTTAAGGTCTCAATGGCCAAGTTTTTATGTTCCATATCTTTCATTTCTAATAAAAAATCTTCAGAAAGAATTGATATGTCGGGCTTCTTTATTCCTGCGGCATCAAATACATCTACTATTTTATCAGAAACAATAGATTCATCGACAATCTGTCTAATTGCCGTTTCCATTTCTTCATTATTGCTATAACTAGAATTAGTTTCAAATTTGCATAATCTTGCTTTGATTGCTTGGAAAAATGCTATTTCTTCTTTGGCATCCATTGCTTGCTTATGAGGAATGGCAATTGAAAATGCTTTTGAAAGAGCTGACACCTCATCAATAAATCTCTTTTTGCCGTTTTCTATTCCTAAAATATGATTTTCGCTAGCTAAAATTATAGAAAGTTTTTTACTTGTGGGTGCATCAAAATATTCTTCATAAGAAAATCCATAAAACATCTGAGAGATAGTTTCTAGTTTTTCTAACATTATACTTACAGCCTGTTCCTGCTGAATTGCAGGATCACCTTTTCCTCCACTATCTGAATAAAAAGAAAGTGCTTTTTTTAAGTCAGAAGCAATTCCTAAATAATCAACCACCAAACCACCAGCCTTATCTTTATAAACACGATTAACCCTAGCAATAGCCTGCATCAAATTATGTCCTTTCATTGGCTTATCAATATAAATTCCATTCATCACAGGAGCATCAAAACCAGTAAGCCACATATCGCGCACAATAACCAATTTTAATTCATCATCAGGATTTTTCATTCTATCAGCCAAGGTTCTTCTTTGCGATTTGCTGGTGTGATGCCGTGCAATTTCTGGACCATCGCTAGAACTAGCTGTCATCACAACTTTAATCGCCCCTTTATCTAAATCTTCATTATGCCAGTTTGGTTTTAAATTAATTATTTCTTGATATAACAAAGCCGCAATTCTTCGAGACATTGCCACAATCATTGCTTTACCATCAAAGGCTTTTTGCCGCTCGATAAAGTGATCAACAATATCTTTAGCAATAGCCTTTATTCTTTCTTTGCTGCCTACCAATGCTTCAAGTTGCGTCCATTTTGCCTTTGTTTTTTGATCGTCAGATAAATCTTGTTTCTCTATTTTTTCATCTAAATCGGCTATTAGCTTCTTTCCTTCATCACTTAAATTAATTTTAGCAAGCCTGCTTTCATAAAATATTTTAACAGTTGCTCCATCTTCAACTGCTCTTGCTATGTCATAAATATCAACATAATTGCCAAAAACTGCTGGTGTGTTAGCATCGGTTTTTTCAATTGGCGTTCCAGTGAATCCAAGATAAGTTGCGTTAGGTAACGCATCTCGCATATATTTAGCAAAGCCATAAACTATTTTTTCACCGATTTTATTACCATTACTATCTTTTTCGTCTATTATCTTGGCTTTAAAACCATATTGGGTGCGGTGCGCCTCATCAGCAATAACTACAATGTTTTTACGATTTGATAACTCTTCATAAACATTTCCTTCTTCTGTTTGAAATTTTTGAATGGTAGTAAAAACAATACCGCCACTTGCTACTTTTAATAATTTTTTTAAATCCTCTCTATTTTCAGCCTGAACGGGCGTTTGCCTTAGTAGTTGCTTGCTGGCTGCAAAAGTATCAAACAATTGATCATCTAAATCATTTCTATCAGTTATTACCAAAATTGTTGGATTATTAAGCGACAAAACCAATTTGGCAGTTGTAAAAACCATTGATAGCGATTTACCAGAACCTTGAGTATGCCAAATTACTCCACCTTTTTGGTCTCCATTTTCGCTAGTCGCCTCTCTAACAGATAAAACCGCTTTATTAACAGCATAATATTGATGATAGCTAGCCAGCTTTTTTACAGTGGTAATTGTTTTAATATTTGTCTTAGGATCGGTAAAGCTACTTTCTTCAAAAGTTATAAAATGACGAATTAAATCAAGCAAAGTTTCTTTATTCAACATTCCCAAAATCATCGTTTCTAATCTTGGATCAAGATTGCTTGCAAGATTTTTGCCATCAGCACTTTTCCAAGACATAAAACGAGAAAAGCCACTTGAAATTGTGCCAGCTTTTGCCTCAAGCCCATCAGAAATAATAATAAAACTATTATAGAAAAATAGATTGGGGATGGTTTCTTTATAAGTACCTATTTGCCTAAAAGCCGAATTAATAGTGGCGTTTTCATCTGCTGGATTTTTAAACTCAATCACCACTAAAGGCAGACCATTCACAAATAAAATAACATCAGGTCTTTTATTCTGTCCGTTATTTGTAATTGTAAATTGATTAACAGCTTTAAAATCGTTATTTTGGATATTGTCAAAATCAAGTAAACGCACATAATCGCCTCGGTCTAAACCATCTTTTGGATAAATTACATTAACGCCGTTAGTTAAAAGATTATGAAATTCTTTATTAGCCACCATTAAATCAGGAGAAAAAACTCTTAAAACTTGATTTAGCGCATCATCTTTAGCAGCGTTTGGAATATCTGGATTAAGCCTGCTAATCGTATCTTGTAAAATAGGCTTTAAAATCACCTCATCAAAATTTGTCCGTAAGGGATTATCACTATCAGGGGCAATATCTTTGCCGTGAATATATTCAAATCCTTGATTTTGCAAGAGATCTATTGCGAGGTTTTCAATTTGTTCTTCGTTGAGTTTGGTCATTTCTATATTATAGATGTTGACATTTTGCTAATTATAAATTATAATTTTAGATACTTCATCTATCATTGGATAGACAGAATTGCCAAGCCGTTCGATTTAGTTCGAGCGGATGTTGGTTTCCCAGTATTCCTTCCATTTTTTACCAATCTTGATAACTTTATTATCGCTAATAGGGTATGAAGTTACGAAATAAAATTTACTTCCTCCCGACTCTTTTAACACTATAAAATATTTAAGCTTCTTAGATACAATGTTAACCTTCCTTCTTTCAGAGTAAAACCAAAATATATCAGAATTTTCATCATTCTTGGTTTTTGATAAATTTTCTAAAATATGCTTTAAAAAAGGCATGGTCTCATATCTTGCCAAATTATCAAAAACCTTATCATCATTATGCCCTTCAACAATTCCCCAAAAATCTTTTTCTTTATTCCTTTCTAAAAAAGAGTTTCTAATAATTATCTTATCATTAAACATAACTTGAGACTTCCATATCGACAAATAGCAAGAATAGCAAGCATCAACAAACTTATTAAAATCATTATTGAAATCGGCAATTTTTAGCAAATCAATCTTCACTAACAATCCCTCCCTTTCCAATAAAAAATATTAAATTTTCTTTCTTGAGGAAGTGTTGTGATTTTTAGGTTAGATTTTGATAATTTTGAGATATGATTTATCAATTCTAGTTTTGCTGAACTTGTTTTTAGGTCTTTGTTTAAATATGACAGCGCTCCACAAAATAAATCTGCCATTTGAAGCAATTCACTATCTTTTGAATCAACTATTTGCATCTTTTTTATGATTTTTTCATCAAAATCATAAAGCTTATTTGATAAAACTTTTTTGAGCTTTAGAAGCTTAATGCCACCTCTTTTTTTTTCTTTAATGTCGATATAAATATTATATTCATTATCTTTATTAAAGATGTTGATCAACATAAAATAATACATTTTATAATACCATTGATCGTGATTTTGATTGTGATTATTGTGGTTTAAATTTTGTTTAGAGGCAACATAACCCCTAAAATAAAGATCTTTGTTATTAAAAAAGTAACTGACTAAATCTTTGTAAAATTCTATTTTTTTTGGTGAAATTTGCGTCCATTTAAATTCAAAATTTCTAGTAAATTGGTGCTTTTCTTTTATTTTTCTGATATCAAGGCAAGCCTCTTTAATTTTCTCCTTATCAATCCAAATGGCACCCAAAACCATAACTGGCGATTGATCATGTTCTAAATGACAGCTTTCATCACAATAAATATTAAATAATTTTGTCATATTTAATTAGCTTCTTGTTTATTTTCATATTTCACGCGCACATCGCCAGAAATAAGCTTTGGCAGGAGTGTGTCGCGGAGTTTTTCTAGTGTTTGAATTTGTTTTTTATTTTGATTTATTTTTTCAAAGTGATTTTTAACAATATTATTAAAATCAACAACATGTTCTTCTGTTGGCATCAAAAACTCCAATTCTAGCAATAGAGCTTTGTAGTTTAAGTTTTTAATTCCTGAGCTACCATTTTCTAAATTAAAAAATTCATCTGCTTCATATAAATATTTAATATATAAATATACAAAGTATGAGTATTTTTCATTTTTAATTCTAATTAATCTGGTAAAATTTGAAAAAACCAACGGATAGTCAAACAAATTTTTAATGTGATTGTTAATATAAATAGCTCGACCTGTTGATTGCGTTTCTGTTCCTCCAGATATTTCTATAATTAAATCTCCTTTATTGGGTTCTATTTTTTGAAATTTATTTTCTTTAATATATCTAATCGGCGTTTTGTATGCTAATCCCTTTTGTAAATCTGCAATATCGGTTCCTCGAATACATTGAACTTGTTTAGTAAAATCTAAATTCGGCTTTTCTTTTCCCCAATCCCCACCGATAGTTTCTATTATCCATTTTTTAAATGTAGCTTTCTCCCAATCATCTTTGGCATTATCAATAAAATAATGGCGGAAGAGGGTTTCGGCTAAATTTTCTAATGTTTTATTTTGGCGGTGGAGAAGATCAATTTTATCATCAAGAGAAGATAGAATTTCAGCAATGGCTTTTTGTTCTGGTGGTGGTGGGAGGTGGATTTCTATTTTCTCCAAATCACCCTTACTAACGGACCCAAAAACACTTCCTGTTTCAGCTTGAATAATATCTTGTTTCATGTGGTGAAGAAGATAGTATAAAAAAACATCATCTTCATAAGCTTTAAAAGAAGCTAAACCACGACCAATACATATATCTGTATGAGCCCAGTTTATATCACCTACAGGTGCCCTGACGCTAAATAATACCTCCCCTTTTTTAGCTATTTTTTTAGGCTCTGAGCAGTATGTATCAAAAAAAGGATATTTTAATCCAAAAGTTCTATTCCCTTGCAGAAAAGGAAGTCCTATTTTTTTTATATTATAAGAATCTGACTTTGGAGATTGTCCCATCTTTATCTCCGCCACCTCCCCCAACTTGCAAATTTTCCAATCATCAATTCTGCTTTTTTTGTCTGCTAACTCAAATTCCGTCATAATTAAAAACTTTTTCTTTCTAAAATTATTGCTTCAAATTTTGG
Source organism: Rickettsiales bacterium (assembly GCA_023262945.1). Lineage (GTDB taxonomy): Bacteria > Pseudomonadota > Alphaproteobacteria > Rickettsiales > UBA1997 > UBA1997. The sequence continues at coordinate 5,394 of JALQXY010000110.1, forward strand.
ATTATCATTTTTTACAAAATCTATCTCTTCAAAATCACCATCATAATCATTAGAATTATCAACTTTTTTTAATGTCGTTTTTCTAATTCTTTTTTCTGAAATTTCATCATATCCGCTTTCATAGCCCTTAACCATAATTTCTAAATCTTGCGGATATTTTTCTAAAATTTTTATTAATTCTTTAATTTTCATAATTTTTAATTATTAATTATTATCGCTTTTCAACATCATCAAAACCAATCCAATCATTTTTTCTTTTTCTTTGGGGTTGGAATTGGCAATTAAAATTGTGAGGCTGGCTAAGGTTTGCGGGCTGATTATATTTTCAAAATCAAAGCCAGCTTTTTTTAAAAACCAAATAAAAGCAAAAGCACCACTTCTTTTATTGCCATCATTAAATGGATGATTTTTGACGATAAAATAAAGTAAATTTGTTGCTTTTTCTTCAATAGTTTGATAAACATCTTGCCCAAAAGCACTTTGAAAGATATTTCCTAAAATTCCCTCTAAAGCATCTTTGTTTTTTGGTGTAGCAAAAATCGGTGCTGCTTCTTTTTTGGCGATTAATTGTGCTTTTAATTTTTCTATATCTTGCTCTAACTCTTTGGCGGTAATGTTGATTGATTTTTTCGTGCCTTTGGTTGGAAAATTGCTTTTATCAAAATTATCTAGTGAAAACCAAGTGTAAGAAAATGATTTGATTAGTTCTAAAATATCATCTGATTTTAACTCTTTAGTTCCTTTGTTAAGAGCTTTGATATCTTCAATAGCTTTTAAAAATTTTTGGTGATTTTGCTTGAGGGTTTTTTTGTTGATAGCCACGCCTTCTAGTAAATAATTTTTTAGGGTTTTTGTTGCCCAAATTCTAAAATTTGTTGCCTGTTTTGAATTAACGCGGTAACCAACTGAAATTATGGCGTCGAGATTGTAAAATTCGATATTACGAGCGATGCTTCTTTTTCCTTCAATTTGAACTGTTTCCAAAATGGAAACAGTTGAATTTTCTTCAAGCTCGCCATCTTGAAAAATATTTTTTAGATGCTTTGAAATTGACGCTTTACCAACGCCAAAAATTTCGGCGATTTGGTTAAGATTAGCAATAATAGTTTCATTTTTCTTATCTAGTTTAAGTGTAATTTCACCATCTTTAGCTTGATAAATTAAAGGTTCGTTTGGAATTGGTTGTTTTTTATTCATGGGTTTTAGTTTTGGTCAATATTAATTTTGGCTAAATTTTCTAGGATCCTTTTATTTAATATTTTTTCTTCTTCTAATTGATTGATAAATTCTTGTTTTAGATTTGTGAATTTTTCAACAAAATCAAAATCATCTTCAACTTCTTCCAAGCCAACATATCTTCCCGGAGTTAAAACATAATCAAGCTTCGCTACTTCTTCTTTTGTAACAGATTTGCAGAATCCGGCAATATCTTGGTAAGAATCATCTTCTTTTTGCCAATTATGGTAAATATCGGTGATTTTTTTGATATCATCGTTGTCAAGTTCCTTAGTACGTCTATTTATCAAATGGCCTAAATTTCTGGCATCGATAAATAATATTTCATTATTTCTTCTTTTTTTGCCTCGTCTCATAAACCAAAGACAAGCTGGGATTTGGGTATTTAAAAATAGCTTTGCTGGTAAATTAACCACGCATTCCATTAAATCGGCATCGATTAAGTTTTTTCTAATCTCTCCTTCATTTGATGATTTAGAAGTGAGAGACCCTTTGGCTAGAACAAAACCAGCCAATCCATCAACTGGCTTTAGATGATAAAGAAAATGTTGAATCCATGCATAATTGGCATTTCCTGCTGGAGGTGTGCCAAATTGCCATCTGCCGTCATTTTTAAGTAGTTCACCGCTCCAGTCAGAAACATTAAAAGGTGGGTTAGCAATTATATAATCTGCTTTCAGATCCTTGTGAGCATCATTTAAAAAAGAGCCTTCATTATTCCATTTTACTTGGCTTGAATCTATACCTCTAATTGCCAAATTCATTTTAGCCAAGCGCCAAGTTGTTTGATTGCTTTCTTGACCATAAATTGCTTTCTTGACCATAAATTGAAATATCATTTATTTTTCCTTGATGTTCTTCAACAAATTTTTCTGATTGCACAAACATACCACCGCTTCCACAGCATGGATCAAAAACTCTTCCTTTATAAGGCTTTAGCATTTCAACAAGAAGCTGCACAACTGATCTTGGAGTATAGAATTGACCACCTTTTTTTCCTTCAGCCAAAGCAAATTCACCTAAAAAATATTCAAAAACATGCCCCAAAATATCTGCACTTCTTGCTTTTGTGTCAGCAATTATAACATTGTTGATTAGGTTAATTAACTCGCCCAAAGAAGTGGGATCAATATTTCCTCTGGCATAAACTTTTGGTAATACCCCCTTTAGTGATAAATTTTCTTTCTCGATTTGCTCCATGGCATTATCAATATCCTTGCCAATTTCAGGATTTGTTGCTTTTGATACTAAAAAAGACCATCTTGAATTTTGCGGAACAAAGAAAACATTTTCAGCTTTATATTCATCTTTATCTTCTAGATCAGCACCAGCATAATCACCGACTCCCGCTTCTAATTTTTTATGCAATTCTTCAAAAGAATCAGAAATATATTTTAGAAATATTAAACCAAGAACAATGTGCTTATATTCGGCAGCATCAATATTTTTGCGAAGCTTATCAGCTGCTAACCATAATTGTTTTTCTATTGAAGTAGACTTATTGTTTTCTTTTTTTTCCATATTATTTGTCTTTAGTTTTACTTTCTTTCTCTATCCAGGCATCAATTTCTTTTTTGCTAAATCGCCAAGCATTGCCGATTTGAAAACCTGGTATCTTCTTTTCTGACGCAAAGCGATAGGCAGATTTTTCTGCAATTTTTAAATAGTTAGCCAATTCCTTAATTGTCATTATATCGTCTTTTTTTGCCATGAATGAGACAGTGCCTTGTTAGTTTGATTTAAAAAGTAATAGAATAAGAAAGAATTAGATAGAAAACAAGATAAAATGAAAATCTGTTTTTTGTTCTCTATTTTTTAACAAAATTCACTAGCTCTTCAAGCAGCTTTACCATGGCGTAAGTATCCAATTTACAATATTTAAGCAGGTTTTGGATCAAGTTATTATCAAGGCTTGTTTTGCCTTTGATAAAATCAGCATAAATATCCATGGCATCGCCGCCACTTTTAATTTTTAGATCTTGATAATTTAATACCAATTCCCACCTAAAAAACATATATAAAAACTAAACAATCTGACTTTATCTTTTTGGCTAAAAATTGCAAAAAGCCTTAAGACCTATAGGTATAGGACTTGCATTTTTTACAATTTTTATCTTAAAAAATATTTTGTCATATTGTTTATTTTTAGATGGGAATTGGTATAAGTTGGTAAATGCAGGGAGGACTTTTTTGATTGAGTTAGAACTTTGTTGTTTTGGGCTATATATCCATTTTTTTTGGAAAGGGATCATTAAATCAATTATTCGATCATTTAGTCTTAATAATTGATCAGCGTATTTTGGAAAATCCTCAGCTAATTCTTTATTTCGAAGTTTTTCAAATGTTTGATTATAAACGATGATTGAACCATCATTTTGGCAATATTTGATTAAATTTTGAATAAAATCTTCCCTAGGATCTTTTCTGGGATCGCTATTATTTTGGTGTAAAAATTCAAAATGCTTGAGATCACCATTTTCCGTTTCCTGAATATGAAGTGAAAATTGAAAAGGGATTTGCTGATAGGGTCT
>JALQXY010000140.1 GCA_023262945.1 Rickettsiales bacterium
TGGTAACGTTCATACCAATGTCGACCAGTCTATTGTATTGCTGGAAATTTGCAACATACAGTTTTGCTTCCTAGCTTTATTACAGTTGGTTACAGTCATGTCTTGAGTAGTTGTTTTCAATAATTGAATTGTGTGCGTTTATCTAAAAAATATTTTGATAAATTGTCCATTTCAAATTTAAAATGGTATTGCTTCTGTAAAACGCTGCTACTTACGTATATTTTAATTAAAAATTTACTTTAAATCAATATTTTGATAAAAATGTCGATTGCTTATTAATTAAGTAAATCATTAGTTTTTACATTTTATTAGTTTTTATGATTTTATGCTTTCAAATCAAGAGCTAATTAACAAAATTAAATCCTACAATCCAAAAATTGATGAAAATTTAATTAGCAAAGCTTACGAATTATCACAATTTGCTCATCGCGACCAAAGAAGATATTCGGGTGAGTTGTATTTTGTTCATCCAGTTGCAGTTGCTGAAATTTTAATTAATCTTAAACTTGATCAAGATTCAATAATAGCTGGCTTATTGCATGATGTTGTTGAAGATACTGATATTACTATCGATGAAATTGAAAAAGAATTTGGCAATGATATTGCTTGTTTAGTTGATGGCGTTACAAAGCTTGGTCAAATCAACTCTATTCCATCAAGCGAAAGAGTGGCTGAGAATTTTCGTAAATTAACTGTCGCCATGTCGAAGGATATTAGAGTTCTTTTGGTGAAATTGGCCGATAGATATCATAATATGCAAACGATATCGCATGTTAAATCCTTAGAAAGAAGAATTTCTAAAGCGCAAGAAAGTATAGATATATATGCTCCTTTGGCGGCGCGTATTGGCCTTAACGATATCAAAGATGAATTATATGATATGGGATTTGCTGTTATTGATCCAGAAGCTCGAAATAAAATAAAGGACAATCTAAAAGAAATTGCTACCGAAAATAAAAATATAATTGAGCAAATAATTAAAGATTTAAGCAAGCTTTTACAAGAAAATAATTTTGAATTTAAAATATTTGGTCGTCAGAAAACTCCATATTCCATTTATAATAAAATGAGAAGTCGTAATATTGATTTTTACAATCTTCATGATATTATGGCTTTTCGTATAATTACAACCAATGTTACAGAATGTTATCGTGCTTTAGGTGTTTTAAATTCATGCTATAATATGATCCCAGGTACTTTTAAGGATTATATCAGCACTCCAAAAGAAAATGGCTATCAATCAATTCATCTTGCGACTCTAGGGCCTTTAAATAAAAAAATTGAGCTACAAATTCGTGATAAAAGCATGCATAAAGTAGCTGAATCTGGATTGGCAGCGCATTGGTATTATAAAGAATCGCACTCTAGTAAAAAAGGTGATGCTAAAAAAATCAGAGAACAAGAGGAGTATCGCTGGATTAGTGATCTTATCTCTCTTTTTGAATATTCTCACAAGTCAAGCGAGGTTTTAAAAGGGCATAAACTGCATATACATGATGATGAAGTTTTTTGCTTTACTCCTAACGGAGATATTTTTAATTTGCCAAAAAATTCTTCAGTTATTGATTTTGCTTATGCCATTCATTCAGAAGTTGGTAATTCTTGTATTTCAGCCAAGGTAAATGGAGCAATTTCGCAATTACGTCGCAAATTAGAAAATGGTGATCAAATTGAAATTATAACTTCAAAAAGCGGTAAGCCGTCAGCGAATTGGTTAAATTTTGTTGTAACTAGCAAAGCCCGCAGTGCCATTAGATCATTTATTAGAAATAAAAAATTTAATGAATATAAAAATCTAGGCCAAGCTATTATTACAAAATTCTATGCTTCTAAAAAAATAAAAATTAGTGATAAAATATTACTTAATGTCATTAATAAGCTTGGTAGAAAAAGTATCGATGATCTTTATGTGGCAATTTCTCAGGGGATAATATCGCGATATGATGTTTTAAAATTAACTCATCCTGAGTTTAAAGAAACGTCTCATGAAAAAAAGATTAAAAGTTATGCTTTTAATAGAATGAACCCAGAGAGTAGCTTTAGACTGCCAGTTGAGGGCCTAATAGACGGAATGTCTATTTATTTTGCTAAATGCTGCAATCCAATTCCGGGTGATATGATATCTGGTGTTATTAATACTGGAACTGGAGTGGCTGTTCACAATAGAGACTGTAAAACTCTTAATAGCATGGCAATTTTGCCGCAGCGTTTAGTTGACCTAAGTTGGCGTGATGATGATATGTTTAGTCAAGCTAGTTATGATGTAAAGTTAAACATATTGCTAGAAAATAAATCGGATAGTTTGGCTGATATTACTAATATACTAACTAACAAGAGTGTTAATATAGGCAATATTAAAATAAACAATCAGTCACAAGATTTTTTTGAATTGATTATTTCAATCAAGATTAGAGATAGAAGTCAACTTCAAGATATTTTGTCCGCTTTGAGAATTTCAAAAAATGTTCATGAAGTAAAAAGAATTTAAGCTTGCATAAAGTTAAAAATTTGTTATACTGTCTTTATGGTTAGTTTTTATAAATAATAGTGCCAAATTCGTATCTTTTAAAATTAAATCCATCAATAGAAAATTGATTTAACAGCCTAAATCAATTTTCTATTGACGGATCTAGGTTAAATAGGTTTTGGTATTAGATTTATGCAAAGATTTTATTAGTTTGCTTATCATGAAAAAGGGTAATTTTCTTACAAATCATTTAAAAGCCGCCAAAGAGGGTTATTTTGAACATTTTCTTATCACTTTTAGCGTTTCTTGCTGGATCGTGGCTGCTGGAATTCTTCATTTTATTCACTCATTTTTTCCTTTCTTATTTCCTCATATTGCTGGTAAATATATCAGAAAAATCAATCTTGTGATGCAAAGGCGTCTTGAGATTTGTATGAAACAATTTCCAAATATTAAAGATTAGTTTAATAAAAGATTATTTTCAAAATTTATTAATCAATTAATCTGATCAATGCCGATTTGATGGATTAATCGATTATTAATCAATTAATCTGATCAATGCCGATTTGATGGATTAATCGATTATTAATCAATTAATCTGATCAATGCCGATTTGATGGATTAATCGATTATTAATCAATTAATCTGATCAATGCCGATTTGATGGATTA
>JALQXY010000171.1 GCA_023262945.1 Rickettsiales bacterium
TTAAGATAAAAATTGTAAAAAATGCAAGTCCTATACCTATAGGACTTAAGGCTTTTTGCAATTTTTAACCAAAAAGATAAAGTCAGATTGTTTAGTTTTTATATATATTTTTTAGGTGGAAATTGGTATTATTTATCATGCTTAATTTCAAACTGGAAAACATCAGTTCTCCTAGCTAAAAAACCAGCAATGCAATAAGATAAATAAAAGCGCCATTTGCGAATAAACTTCTCGTCAAACCCTTGGTCGATAACTTCTTTTTTAGATTTATCGAAATTATCAAGCCAAATTTGCAAAGTTTTAGCATAATCTAAACCAAAATTCAATTCACTTTTTATTTGTAAACCGCTTTTTTGTACTAAGTCATTAATTATTGATTTGGTTGGCAATGCTCCACCTGGAAAAATATGTTTTTGTATAAAATCAACTCTATTTTTGTAATCAATAAAAACATTCTCATCAATTGTTATTATCTGCAATATTGCTGTACCACCCTTCTTTAAACATTTTTTTAGAATATTAAAATATGTTTGCCAATATTCCTTACCAACTGCCTCAAACATTTCTATAGAAACAATATTATCATAAGTACCCTTCTCATCTCTGTAATCCTGCAATTTAACCTCAAAATCATTATTATTGTCTTTAATAATATTGCTTTGTATGTATTCTTGCTGTTTTTTTGATAAAGTTAGTCCAGTAACTTGAAAATTATTTTTAATTGCCTCACAAGCAAAACTACCCCAACCACAACCTATTTCTAATATAGTTTTACCCGATAATTTACTAATAATATTATTATATTTATTAAGCTGCGCTTTATTTAAACTTATATTTTTTCCAGCAAATAATGCACTGGAGTAAGTCATGCTTTTATCAAGCCATAATTGATAAAAGTCATTACCTAAATCATAATGAAATTCGATATTTTTCTTACTTCCTTTTTTACTATTTTTATTAAATAAAGTTGTAAAGAAAAGCCAAATACTCTGCCATCTTTTGGCATGAAAATAATGCTCTAAAGATTCTGAATTATGAGTAAAGAAAGATAATAAATCTGGTAAATTGTTACTACTCCAAAAGCCCATAATATAAGACTCGCCAAAACCAACATCTCCGCCATGAATTGACAAATCAATAGCTTCAAGATTTTTTACTATTAAATCAGCCTCAAATCCTGGTTGATTTGAATTAAATTTTTTAATTTGACCATTTGGCAAGGTTATGGATAAAGAACCATACTTAATATTATCCAATGCTGACCATAGTAGATTATATTTTTTCACTTATCGTTATATTATGTTCATATTTTGGTGGCTTTTTGATGTATTTGTTTTTCTTAAAAAATATTTTTAAAGCCTGCCAATGAATAAGAAAGATTACTTTAAATATCATAAAAGGCATTTTAATAAATTGTTTTAACAGATTACTATCGTTAAGTTCAATATTTTTTGCTATCAGTGAGGTTAGAAGCGTTTTATCGTTATCAAAGTAATCAATCCATAAAGCAATTTTTTTTTCATTAAAAATAAAACGAAATTTATATTTACCCCTTACATGATAAAATGGCGAAACATGAAATTCTTTTTTAGCTTCAAGCCATTGATTACCTTTTATACTGCTTTTATCATTATTAAATAATAAATAATTATGATTTTCACCAAATGTATTACTTACTTCGGCCAATACCGCTTTTAGATTTTTTTTCTTATCAAGACAAAACCAAAAACTAACAGGATTAAAACCAAAACCTAAAATTTTAGGATGAGTTAATAAAAAAATTTGTTCAATATTTTCAATATCGTATTCTTTCAAAATATTATAAATCCATTTCTTTGGACAAGAACCATCTCTTTTTCCATAATCCTTTTTTTTTATTGAAAAAAGATTAAATTTATTAACTGAACAAAATATTGATTTTAGTTTTAATATTTTTGATATATCAAAACAAAAATAAAAAACATTATAAGTAAAATGATTAATGGATGGAGATAGCCTTTTATGAAAAACTTTAGCTATTGATATATATTTCATTGCCAAGGTGCTTTTGATCCAAGAATATTAGAAACATACAATCCAGAATTAATACCATCTTCATGAAAACCATTAGCCATATAAGCGCCGCAAAAATATATATTATTAATTCCTTGTGCTTTTTTTGAGTTTCGTTGGGCAATTATAGCTTTTTTGTCAAAAATAGGATGCTCATAAACAATATCAGCAAAAATATCAGATTGGTTAATTTTTTGATTAGGATTTAAGGTAACAAATAAAGGAAAGGATTTATCAATATTTTGTAAATTATTCATCCAATAGCTAACAGAAATTTGGTTAATTTTATCGTTTTTATTTTTGCTATAAACCCAACTAGCCCAAGCCTTTTTTGCTTTTGGCATTACAGAGTCATCCTTGTGTAAAATAGCTAAGTTTTTTTGGTATTTAAAAGATGATAAGAAATCAATTTGTTTTTCTTCAGGCTTTTTAAGCATTTTAAGTGACTGATCTGCATGGCAGGCTAAAATTACTTTGTCAAATATCTCTTCACCTTTATCTGATATAATAGATATTTTGCCACTCGATTTATGCCTTACCTCATAAATAAAGCTATTTAAAGAAATATTTTGGTCACCAATTTTATTTCTTATTTTGTTAACATAATTTTTAGAGCCACCAGTAACAGTATACCATTGCGGTTGTTCATTAACTGATAATAGTCCATGATTCTTAAAAAACCGCAAAAAGCTATGAGCGGGATATTTTAACATAGTCTGAGTAGAGCAACTCCAAATAGCGCCAGACATCGGCAAAAGATAGTAATTTACAAAATAATCCCCTACCCCCAAATCATCAATTAAATTAGCAATATTATATTTATTTTTTGGTTTATTTTCTACAATCTTTAATGCATTTTTATTAAAATATAAAATATCATATATCATACGCCAAAATTTCGGCTTTATGATATTTTTTTTCTGGGCAAATAAAGAAAATAAATTAGTTCCAGCATATTCTAAAAAAGAATCATCAATTTTAACCGCAAAGGACATATTGCTTTTTTCATAAGCAACATCAAGCAATTTAAAAAAATTAACAAGATTGGGGTAAGTTTTTTGATTAAAAACAATAAAACCAGTATCAACAGATATTGATTTACCTAGATAATCAATGTCAACAGTATTAGAGTGCCCTCCAAGATAGTCGTGCTTTTCAAATAATTTGATCTGGTATTTATCGCTTAAAAAATAAGCCGACGATAAACCAGATATACCAGAACCAATTACAGCTATCTTTTCTTTATTTAATTTTGACATTATGATGATTTCTATGATTTTTTCTTAAAATTATATTTAAAGACTCAACGCTAAGAGTAAAAAACAAAGAAAAATATAAATAACCTTTTGAAATTTTTATACTCAACCCATCAGCAACTAATATCACTCCAACCATAAAAATAAACGCCAAAGCTACAATTTTTAAAGAAGGATATTCTTTAAGAAAGTAACTAATTTTTTCTGAAGCCATAAGCATTGCAATCATAGATATACAAATTGCTATCACGATAACAGGAATATTATTAGTCATGGCAATGGCCGTAATAACAGAATCAAAAGAAAAAACAAAATCAATTAAAGATATTTGAGCAATAGCTGCTATCATAGTTTTAGAAACGTTAACGGATTTCTTATCTTCTTGATGTTTTTTTGGAATCAAATCACCAATTATCTCATAAGCACTTTTTATTATCAGGAATAATCCACCAAAGATTAATAAAAAGCTCTTAAAAGAAAAAGCGCTACTAGCAATATAAAATAATGGAGTTGTTAATGTCATAATCCACGACAAAGTTAGTAACATTAATACTCTGATAATTAAGGCCAATGATAAGCCAAATATTCTGGCCTTTTTTCTTTGTTTAGCTGGAAGCTTTGCAACGGCAATAGCAATAAAAATTAAGTTATCGATACCTAATATTATCTCAATAAATGTTAGCGTTATAATGCTAAAGAAAATTTCATAATTTAAAATATCCATTTGTTTAAAATTTATTGATTAATCTTGAATACAGGGAGTAATTATAGAACCCCATTGACCGTAGGCTAAACATTTACGGGTTGCAATTGATGGACCAGATTGAAAACCAATTGGACAAGATGTTGTTGAAATAGCTTCTTGACCATAATCAGCTTCCGACCAAGACATTGTTGCACCGTATAAACTTAAAGATTCGGCCGGACATTTTATTTTATCAAGCATATCAAAATCTTGCAATAAATCTGTTATTTTTTTAGCCATTACAATATCATCAAATTCATCATCATTATCAGATCTAGCAACGAAGTTAGCATTTAAAGAAGTTGAATCATTATCATCTTCATCAGCATTACCGTTACTAGCAATTGCTGTAGAAGATCTAGCGCCATAAGCGCCATATTTATTGGCACCATGGCTAATAATTAAAAAATCAGCTAAAATACTAGTTGCTGCTGGATTTTCTAATACAGTGATTAAAGGCACATATCCAGAACCATTATTTTGCAATTCATCGTCAAATGTAGCTGAATTTGTTAACCTAATATCTACCACATAAGAAAATTTACTAGAAAAAGAATCTGCGGCATTGTCTGATAACAAACCCAAATCAACAGATGGAATGGAGCCATAAGCTAAATTAGTAGAGATAGCTATAACTCCAGCAGGCTCAGTACATACACCATCGGTTGAAGTGGCATCAATTTTAGCATAATTAGCGCTTCCTTCAGCTATATTTAAAGGGGCTGGACAGGGCAATTTTCCATTTAGTAAAACATAATTCCCAAGTGCCGCATATATTGAATCGATCTTATCTTTGGTTGATTTATAGCGTGCATTATTAACAGCAGATATTGATATTGAAAGAGTGCCGGTAATCAAAATAGAAATGATAACCAAGACAACCGACAATTCAATTAAACTAAAAGCCTTTTTCATGTTTTATCAAATAAAAAATCAAAAGAAAGAAAGTGTTATATTTAAGTTGCAATATTTAAATTGCATCTTTTAATTGAAGATTGTAAAAAATAAATTACTTTTTACTTATTGCTTTAGGGGATATAGCTCAGTTGGTAGAGCACCTGCTTTGCAAGCAGGGGGTCAGGAGTTCGAGTCTCCTTATCTCCACCATTTAAACAACTAATCAATTTTACCTACCCTTCTTAAATATTAATTTTCTTTTGCTTAATTTTACCAAAAAATAAATTTTATTGCCCTTTTATCGTCCCATTGATTACAATATAATATTAAATATTATAAAGTATTTTATAATAATACTTTAAGCAGTTTTCTTACTCTGCTTAGTAAGTTGATGTAAGTTCTGTTAAATTCGAATGACAAAGCAAGAACCTCTTAACTTAAACCCTTTAAGGTTCTAGCCTTTTTTAGATTTTTTCCAAATTATGTTAAAATTTTTTCCTTGTCAGTAATAAAAATTGACTTTAAAAAAAAAACGACATATACTATACTGACTGACAGTCACAATTAATAAATTTATTAACCACTGATTGCCAAAAATATCAATAAAACTTAAAAATCATGATTAAAAACATTTCAAGAAAGCTTTTGATTGCAACTGCCACTATATCAATTTTTGCATCTTCACAGTCTTTGGCAAATAAAAATATCAAGCCTTATATTGGTCTTGGTTATCAAATGAGTAATTTATATTATAAAACTGAAGATGGGATTGATTACAATGACGCGCTAGAAGATGGTTTCGGAAACTTTAACTTATTTGCGGGGACTAAGATAGAAGATAAAAATTTATCTTTTGAGCTTGGCTATTTCAAATCTAAAGAAGAAGAGAAAAATTGGAATTTTAGTCAAATAAATATAAACAACAGCAAGTCTAAGGTGGAGCTTGAAATTATTAGCTTAGATGCGACTTATCATCAAGAAATTCAACAAAATCTTAATTTTTTACTTTTGGGCGGATTTTCTAAGGTTTCAATAGATGGAAAGTTTAATTATTATAACAATAGCGCTTTTGTCCAAAGTGAAGATAATAATCAAGATGGCTATGGCATAAATCTTGGTCTTGGCCTTGAGGCTGAAATTGCCCAAAATATTTTTATTAGAGGCTTAGCTAAATATACTAGGGTCAATAGTATTGACTATTTTGATAATTTAACAACCTTTAGCATAGGTGCTAAATATCAATTCTAAATGATTATTTGGAAGGGTGGCGAAATCCTTTAAACCACTCTTCCCAAAACTTCCAAAACCATCTTCACCTCTTCATCTTTTAGTGAAGATATTTTGCCAATTAGTTTAACTTTGGCTTGGCTGGCTTCATCAATTTCTTTAAAAATTAAAGAAGTTTCAATATCGAGTTTTTCAACTAATTTATAAAGATTATAAACTTGTAAATTACCAACTGCGCCTCTTTCAAGGCAAGAAAGGGTGCTATAGGCAATATCGCAACTATTAGCCAACTCTTCAATTGACAAGCCTTTATTTTGCCTAGCTTCTCTTATGATTAAGCCGAGTTTGTTGATAAAATCTTCTTTGTTAAGCATTGATTAGATAATTCAATCAATATTGCATAATAAATCAAATATTAAGTTGAAATATTATCTATTAAATATTATAGTTTGATATATCATATATATTAAACTAATTAACCAAATAATGCTTGGTTTAGCTGGCTCAATAGCTCATGAAGTTAGAAATCCACTATCAGCCATTAAACAATCATGTGAATTTTGCAAGCAGGGGGTCAGGAGTTCAAGTCTCCTTATCTCCACCATTTCCATAAATCTTTTTTTACCATTTTTTTAGTCTTTTATTATTCTTTCGATTATTTCTAGATCTTGTTCGATGGCTTTTATTATTTTATCATTTTGACTTGAATCATCATTTATTTTTTTTATAAGCAAAGAGTTTTCGTATCGTAATTTTGATAATTCATTAAAAATATTTGCATTGTACAAATCACCGTTGCTTTTTCTGAATTTTAATAAATTCTCAATGACAAATTCAAGATTGTTAATTTCATGAGCAAGGTTAAGTAATTTTTTTCTAAAACGAATTTTGTTATTTATATCAATCATTATATGTAAATAAGGTTAATTTTTATCCAAAAAATTACCAACTAAATAAAGAGAGCCACAAATCATAATTAGGCTATCTTTGATTTTATTTTGCTGATCTATAATTTTAAAAGCTGCCTCTAAATTTATCGCCTCCTTTATATTAAAAACGCCTTGCTTTTTAGCTATTTTACAAATGTCATTTGGTGATAGTATATGTTTTTCATTTTCAATAGTTGTAGCAATTAACAAATCTATATTTTTGGCAATTTTTTTAATAAAATTATTACAATCTTTGTCAGATAGCATAGTCATTATAACAATAATTTTTTTATTCTTTTGCTTTAAAAAAAAATCATTTAGAATTTGCGCCGCTCCAATATTATGACCTCCATCAATATATAATTCAAAATTATTAGGTAGTTTATTATAAAATATACCTTTGGTAATTTTTTCTATTCTACCACTCCATTTGGCTTTAATAATAGCTTTTTTAAAAGAATTTTCATCTATAAACAATCTATCTTGCTTAAGAAGAGCTAAAATAGCTAAAGCTGCATTTTCAATCTGAAACTCACCTATTAAATTTGGTAAAGGCAATTCATAAATTCTATCTCTTGCTTTTAACTCCCAAGAATTTTTTTTTCTTATAAAAAAATTATCTTTTTTAAAATTATTTTTACTTATAATAGATAAAGGTGCGTTTAATTGCTTTGCTTTATCTTTAATAACATTAAGTGTAATTTTACTTTGTTCAATAGTTACTATTGGACAATTATTTTTTATAATACCAGCCTTGCTACTAGAAATTTCGGCGATCTTATTACCTAAAAAATTTTGATGATCTTTTGATATTGAAGTTATGATACTGCATAAAACTTTAGGTAAAACATTTGTAGCATCAAGCTCTCCACCCATTCCCGTTTCAAGCAACAAAATATCGGCTTTTTTTAATGAAAAAGCCAAAAAAGCAGCAACAGTTATACCCTCGAAAAAAGTTAATTCTACTTTAGGAGATATTTCGGAGCGCTCTTTACAAATACTTAAACATTGGTTAAAAAAATCGTCTTCTATCTCTTCTCCATTAATAATTATTCTTTCATTAAAATTAACTAAGTGTGGAGAGGTATATTTATGAACTTTATAATTATTTTCTTGTAGAATTGCTTGTAAAAAGGCTAAAGTTGAACCTTTGCCATTAGTGCCAGCTACATGTATAGCTGGAGGTAATTTTAGATGAGGATTATCAAGCCTTTTTAATAATTTATAAACTCTATCTAAACCGAATTTTATATCACGATAACCCTTCATTTCTGGCCAAAATAAATTCTTCATAAATTTTAAATTTATTGTTTTTTAAGTTAAAAATTATTGAAAAAATTACTTGAATTTATTTGAGTTTAATAAATGAGATTTTTTTAACCCAAATCCGTCAATAGAAAGTTGATTTAGGTCATTAAATCATGGTATAGATAGTTATGATAAAAAAATTTTAGTGCACTTTTTCCTACATTTTGAGCTAAATTTTGAGATCGACTATCTAATCGAGAGCTGACAACAAGGATTCAAAGAGTGAACTGGAGAAGTGGCTCTGCAGCTGGGATGAGAATAGGGGGTTTTAGTCGCTGAATTGGGGCTTTTGGAAGTCTCTGGGGTCAGAAAAAGGGATGTTTTTAGGGAAGTCTCTGGGGTCTGTTTAAGTGGTGTTTTTATTTTTGGAAAACGTAGAGTGACCATTAAGTTGGATTTTGTTTGCTGGAATAGGCTAGTTCTTAACTTAAATGTTTGAACTCAAGTTCTGCTTATATTATTTATGTTAGGAATCCAAACTGTATGATCTCTGGGTGCAGTTTTCACGGAGGGAGTTGCAAGGTGCGCTGTCATCCTCATTGGATACAGGGGAGCAGCTGCAAGCGGGCGACTGGATGTTTTACTAGTTTTTATGGAGCTTGCACTGGATTT